>CAJCIM010000099.1 GCA_903970395.1 Acidobacteriaceae bacterium | reverse complement strand
CGCTCAGCCCCGCCCAGGCATCCTTAGGCGACTGGCGCTCAGGCATAGGCGCCATCGTTCGCATCGAGCCCTGCTCTGCAGGCAATCCCGACATCTGCATCCGGGTTGTGAAGCTCTCGCCCAACCCACCCGTGACCATCGACGTCCACAACCCCGACGCGTCGCTCCGTCAACGCGAGGTCTGCGGCCTCACCGTCGGCTCCGGCTTCCGCGACTACGACGACCATCGCCTCGGTTACGGTCATCTCTACGACCCCATCACCGGCCACACCTACCGCGGATACATCACGCCCACCGGTGCCGACGTCCTGAAGCTCCGCGGCTACGTCCTCTTCACCCTCTTCGGCCGCACCGAAACCTGGACCCGCGTCCCACCTCAGGCCAATGTCTGCCGCTAGAGACTGTGATGGCTGTTGGCCGTAGAGCACGCCATCAGAGGTAAGGGCATTGGCAATACACCTACTTTTATAGACGTTTACTCACGACAACCTGATCCAACCACTCCAGGATCAGGTCAGCAATCTGGTCACTGTTGCGTTCCATCATCATCATGTGTCCATTGCCCTCAATGCCTCGGTCGGGCAACCAGACGAACTGCGAAGAAGCGCCTTGAGCCGATAGCCAACTGGCGACCTCCTCGTCGACGTGGCGCGGATGCTCCAGGTCTTCACTACCGGTCACGATGGCCACAGGCTTACCGCGAAAGCAGTCGGTATTTTGGACTCGCACCTGAGATCCACGCACGTTTAACCGCTCATAGAGCAGGCGCGATCCGGTGTGTGTAAGCAGGCGTGTATACGCCTCCAGCCGCTCCCGTGGAAACTGCCGGCTGGCTCCCACCAACTTATCGGCCACGAATGCCGGGGTGGCCAATGCTGCGCCCTCATTCTGCAACGTGAGCGTGCGAAAGGGCGTCCGAAGTACCAGCCCCCCTTCGCTGTCAGAGAGAATCTCTGGTTCGGGTTGAATATTGCCGGGCGGTGCCGGAGCAACTCCAGCAATGGCAATGATCTTGTCTCCACACAGCTCGGCAACCCGCCAGCCCAGGGCGGCTCCCATAGAGTGCGTCAACAACACGACGAGCCCGTCGAGGCTCGATACCAATGCAGCCAGACTCTGACAGACCTGTTCGCCCGTCAGAGTCCGCAGATCGTGCGCACCACTGCGACCGTGACCGGGCCAGTCCGGCACAGCCACCCGGTAGCCGCGCTCGGCAAATCGATACGCCCATCCGGGCTTGCCTTCAGCGGTCATCATGTAGCAACTGCCGGTGTGGCCGCCTCCATGCACCATGACGACGTGGATATCGTGTTCTGAACTCTCTGGCGTCAGATGGTCAAAGTAGACAGCGAAGGGCTGAGCAACGAATTCGGCCCGATGACGTATATTCATGTTTCCTCTTACACCTGCCTTGGGCTACACCAAGGCGGCTTCGCGGAGAAGGCTCGCCACCTCTTCAGGCTTGTCGAGCATCGCATCATGTCCGGAGTTGATCGTGCGAGTGATCCACGTTGGGTCTTCCCGCAAATGTTCGTAAAACCACTTAAACGGACTCGGCCCCCAGGCGGATGCCAGAACGAATGTCTTCTTCTTCACCTTGAGGTGATTTCCCTGCAACTGCACCGCTTCGATCATGGTCGCAAAAGGATGCGGAGTGCCCATCGAGTCCACCCACGCGCGGTCCTGCTCATTCACGTTGAAAACCTCTGCAGGAATAGGTGGACAGGCTCTACCTCCGTATTGGCCTGCACCCTTGATGTGCATGAGTTGGTACATCTCAGGAGAGAGCGTCATGATCGAGTCACCGCTCTTCGGGAACCACGCGTCAAGATAGACAAGCGAAGAGATGCGCTCGCTTATCTGGTCCGCCACGCCGCTGATCACCACTCCTGCATAGGAGTGGCCACAAAGAACCACATCGTTAAGCTCTTCGAACTTGATCAGATTGACGATGTCCTGAATGTGGGTGGAAAGATTGATATCCGCATGGAGCAGATGATTGCGATCCGCCAGACCTGTAAGAGTCGGGGTGTAGACCTCATCCCCCTCTTTACGGAGTTGCTGCGCAACTCGCTTCCAAATCCATCCTCCGCGCCACCCGCCGTGGACCAAAACAAAATTAGACATGCGTTTCCTTCTCGGGGTACTAGAGCTTTTGGCCCGACATAACTATGTAGTATAAACACGACCCCAAAGGGTTTATTCCCGCAGATGAGCGAAGCTCGCCCGCCAGGGGCTTGCTATCTTCACTCGGATAAGAATCATTTCTCTGCAGGGAATCCGCGTTCGAGTGCGGGAATGTCCGGTTGCCATCAGGCACCGACAAGCCTGGTAGATACTCTCGGACAAAGTTCACAACCGCCTATAAGTTCTAACGCCACTTCAGCGCGCGATCGAAGAAGCCAGTCGCATCCCCAACAACCTGCGCATGCACCGCCTCGCGATCCACACCCGATGAATCGCTGCAATACTGCGGCAACGTGCTCTTCCCCGCAGCAGTACAACCATCCAGAAACGTATAGTGGCTCACACCCGGCAGCGTGATCTCACGCGCACCGCGAATGCTGCCGCGCAGGTAATCAGCATTCTCATTCGCAGGAGCCACAACGTCTTCCTTGCCGACCACCAGCATCACCGGCACACGAATCGCCCGCAGGCTCTCCGGCGTCTGCGTAAACCCCAGCGCAGGCGCGATGGCAAACACCGCCTTCACACGAGCATCGCGAAAGCTCCCGCTAGAACGCGCCAGGCTCTCGCCGCTGGTCTCCCGCGTCGCCTCCAGCACATGCTGGTTCGAGCCCAAACCATCGCGCTCCGTCTCATGACATGCCGCTGCATCGTCGGTAGGCTTCTCGCCCGGCTTCGCAGGCTTGCAGCGGTCGAAGAACTGGCTGATGTCCGTCTGCGCGCCCGCCAGCTCCAGCACCGTATATCCACCCAGCGAGTAACCTGCCGCAGCCACACGCGTCGCGTCGATCCGCTCACCAAACTCCTCATCCTTCAACATCGCATCAAGCACGTTGGATAAATCCGTAGCGCGCTCCCACCAAAGCGCCACGCCCTCCGGCGTCAGCTTCTCGCGCGAGTTGTTCCCCGGATGATCCACCGCAACCGCAATATATCCAGCCCGCGCCAGCGCCGTTCCCAGCCACGCCATCTGCAGCGCGCTGCCGCCCGAACCATGCGAGAGCAAGACCAGCGGCAAACGCTCCATATGCGGCGCAAACGGTGCATGAGGCATCGCGCTGCCGGCCTCAAACAGCGGCTTCTCTAGATCGCCGACATACTGCTTCGTCTCAATCGCCGTATCCGCCGCCGGATACCAGATCACCGCATCAAGCTCCTTCGCCGCCGCGCCGCGCCAGTTACGCTTCGCCGCCGGATGAAACACCCGCGTCACCACACCGACACGCGAACTCGCATCTACCTGCACTGGCAGCTTCGGCTTCGTCTGCTCCGCCGCCGCACCCAACACCAACGCACCGCATAGCCCAGCTACCAGCACCGCACGCTTCATACCCACCAGCCTACCCGAAGCATCGGCTCTTCTCTACGCTCTACACTCTATCCTCTACACTCTGCCTTCAAAGCATTCGCACCATCTTGATATAGCTCTTCGAGTCGAACTTCTTCCCCGTGCTCGCACCCGACATATAACGCCGCTTCCCAAAAACCGGCCGGTCGAACCAAGCGCGATCGAACTTGCCCAGCATCGACCACGCGACGCCCGCATAGCCGTTCGGATCGCGGCCATCCAGCTCATACTTGTCGTTCAGATAGATCGCCCAATCCATCGCCGTATCAATATCCGGAGTCCACTCCAGGATCTTCTTAGCCCAGTACATTCGCAGATAGTTATGCATCCAACCATACTTCACCATCTGCATCTGCGCCGCGTTCCATAGCTCGTCGTAGGTCTCGCCATGTTCCAGCTGTTTGCGCGAGTACAACACCTCGCGCTCATCCTTCGCATGCTCGGCAATCGTCTCCCGCGCCCAGTTGTCCGCGCAGCCAGCCGAGTCATACTGCGGCTGATAGCGCACAAAGTTCACCGCCAACTCGCGCCACACAATCAGCTCGTTGAAGTAGCTCTCCTGCGCAACCTTCAGCTTCGGTTGCCTCTTAGCAGCCTCCTGTACCGCAAGTGCAATCGTCAGCGGCCCAATGTGCCCAAAGTGCAGATACGGACTCATCTTGCTCGACCCATCGATCTCCGGATGATTGCGGTCGCGATCGTACGTCTCCAACCCAACGTCGCAGAAGTGCTTCAACCGCTTCATCGCCGCATGATGTCCGCCCTGCCACGCGGCAACGGGCTCCACGCTACGGTCGAACTCTTCCCAACCTTCGGTGATGTCCTTCCGCACATCATCCGCATGCAGCCCGCGCGGACTCTTCCACGCAACCTCAGCCTTCGGATTGTCGTAGGCAACGAGAAAGTCCGGCAGCGCACGATACAACCTTGGCCTCGCAACCGCCGCCGAAAACTGTGCCTTCTCCAGCAGCCTTGAAGGCACAATCACATCGGCATCCACCGTCCAGTACGGCACCTTCAGCGTCTCAGCCATCTTCACCCGCCAGCGCTCCGGCTCGCGCATCGGGTTCTCGTCGCCGATCACCATCGCCGCATCCACATCCTGCAAAAACGGCTCCAGCTTCTGGTGCGGATACCGCCGCATCACAAACCCGACCCCACGCTCCGCACAGTCCTCCTCAATATCCGGCAGCCCCTGGTTCAGAAACGCATAGTGCCGCAGATTCGCATGAGGAAAGTTCTTGATCCCCGCAAAGTACGCGACTACAGGTAAGCCAAGAGCGTTACCCACTTGAACGGCCTTATCCAGCGCATGATTGTCCCGCCCACGCTCAGCCCGCTGCATCCAGTACACAACGCACTTGCCTTTGCCTCCCGAGAACCCCGACGGAGGCCCACCGCGCCGCACCGTCACCCTCGGATCATCTGCCAGCAGCTTCAGCGCCTCCGGCACGCTGCTGTCCTGCGCCATCTGCTCCGCCACTCGCGCATATATCGCATCGCGTTCCTGCACTGTCATCGACAAAATCACTCGCCTCTCGCATCTAGCATCTCGTATCTCTCATCCACACTCGCAGCTGCCGTACCATCATCCTTACGAGACCGCCAATGTCACTTGATCCCATCAAAGCTCCAGCAAAAGAAACTGCCGCCTACATCGCCCCCGCGCCCGCAGCGGTCGAGCCAGTCACGCTCCGCCGAGCCACGTCCGACGACGCCGAAGCCATAGCGCTCGTCGCCGCCGCCACCTTCCTCGAAGCCTTCACGTGGATGCTCCCCGGCCGCGACATCATTGCACACTGCGCGAAGAACCACGTGGCCAGCGTCTACGCCACCTATCTCGCACAGCCCAGCACGCGCATCACACTCGCAGACGCGGGCCCCTTCGCCGGCAACCCGTCTCCAGTCGGTTACACCATCCTCTGCGACCCCGACCTCCCCACCATCGAAACTCTGCCAACCGACGCGGAGCTCAAACGCATCTACCTCTTCTCCCGCTTCCGCTCCGCGCCGGTGATAGACCATCCCAACCGCCGCCCCGCCGAAGCTCTCCTCGACCTGGCCATCGCCGACGCCCGCGCGCTCAACCGCAACCGCCTCCTGCTCGGCGTCAACGACGGCAACCACCCCGCACTTAACTTCTACTACCGCAACGGCTTCACCGCCATCGGCACACGCACCTTCAACGTCGGCTCCGTCGCCTGCTCCGACCTCATCCTCGCGAAGGAGCTGTAGCTTTGCCGCAGAACCCCACCACCGTCCCCGGCTACCGCAACCCCAGCAAGCAGGTCGTCATCGCCGCCACCGGAGCCCCCAGCACCACCCGCGACCGTCAGACCATCTATCACCTCCGCTGCACTCTCTGCCGACACGACTACGGCTGCAATGGCATGGACATCAAAGCACGTCTCTGCCCGAACTGCCAGTCCGGCACCCCCGGAGAACCCCTCCGCGAACCCGCCCCACGTCTCGACTTCGGCAATGATTCGGATGTTTATTGAAAGACACGCCACTTTCTGACCAGAAGGCGCTAGAATTGTAGTCAGAATTGAGGTTTCATATGGCGACATGGCAAGTTCAAAAGGCCAAGGCCCATTTGAGTGACCTGCTCGACGACGCCGAAACCAAAGGCCCTCAAGTCATCACGAAGCACGGCAAAGAAACTGCGGTTGTGCTTTCGATCAATGAGTACCGTACTCTGGCGGCGAAAGATAAGCCAAACCTCCTTGAAGTGCTGCTGAGCGGACCAAAGTTAAGCAATGAAGAAATCGAAGAGCTCTTCGCTCGCGATCAAGACACCGGGCGCGAGATCGAGCTTTGAGTACTACCGGCCCGTATCTCATAGACACTAACGTGATATCCGAGCCGAAGAAGCTGGCTCCGGAGCCTCACGTTTTATCCTTCATCGGTTCTCGTGCTCCCACCGAGTTCTTTCTCAGCGTTCTCACCCTCGGCGAACTTGAGAAGGGGTCGGCAAAAAAACGTATCAAGGACCCCTCCGGGGCGGACGCACTGCTTGTCTGGATCAGACAGATTGAAACCTGCTTCTCCGGTAGAATCCTCCCCATTGATAGCAAAATTGCCGCCGTCTGGGGAAAGTTTTCCGCTGGCCGCACGCGACCAATTCTTGACACATACCTTGCGGCTACTGCGGCAGTCCACAACCTCACCCTTGTCACTCGAAACACTCGTGACTTTCTCGGCCTCCCCGTCAATCTGCTCAACCCCTGGCAACCCTAGCCCCACACGAGTGCTCGAAACCGCAACAAACTTGCATCATTTTCCCGCCGAACACGTCTAAGTAAGTGGTAGACTTGTCTTGCTGGAGATTTGCGCCTCCGAGTTGCCGAAGCCTTCCCTGACCTCTGGTCATATCGACTTCCGCCCGCGCCCGCGGCCTTGACCGCACCCCACGTCCCAGCAAACCCGCTACAACCAAGGGATACCTCTACGCCCCAGCGTTCAACCGCGTATGCGCACCGGTCCCCAGGAAAATATTTTTGAGGCCGCGCCTTGCGTTGGCCTCATGAGGAGCGCCCCACCGTGGCTGAAGAACTTGATAAGTATGAAGAAGACGTAGACCGCATCATCGACACCGGCAAGGAGAAGGGATACCTCACCTATGGTGAGGTTAACGACCTCCTGCCCGGTGACATCACCTCGCCCGACGAGCTCGATGATCTGATGACCACCATCAACACCCAGGGCATCGACGTCCTGACCGAAGGCCGCCGCGGCAGCTCCGAGGAGTCCGACGACAGCGGCGAAGAGTCCGACGACGTCGAACTCGATCTCTCGCCCGGCACCCTCGAAAAGACCAACGACCCCGTCCGCATGTATCTCCGCGAGATGGGTACCGTCCCGCTGCTCACCCGCGAGGGCGAAGTCGGGATCGCCAAGCGCATCGAGCGCGGCCAGCTGCGCGTCATGAAGGCCATTGCGCGCTCCACCATCGTCATCCGCGAGATCGTCGCCCTCGGCGAAGACCTCAAGCGCGGCGTGCGCAACATCAAGGAAGTCGTCACCTTCGACGAAGAAGAGCTCACCGAAGAGATCCTTGCCGCTCGCGTCAAGGCCACCGTCGTCCGCACCGACGAGATCGTCAAGCACCTCAAGAAGGCCGCTGACTACCTTGCCAAGTCTGAAGACCCGCAGGGCAAAGACGCTAAAGCGAAGGCCAAGTACACCCGCAAGTACCGCTGGCTCATCGGGCGCGAGAACGTCTACGTCTCCCGCATCGTCCGCGAGTTCAAGTACACCAACGGCGAGAAGAAGCGCCTGCTCGACAAGGTCAACAAGACCGTCGACTCCATGCGCACGCTTGAGCGTCAGATTAAGTCGCTCGAAGCCAAGTTCGAAGCCTCGCGCTCCGAAGAGCTCAAGAAGGAGTACAAGCGCCAGCAGAAGAACTGCCGCGTCGATCTTGAGCGCGTTGAAGCCGACGCCGGCATCTCCCTCGACGAACTCAAGCGCACGCAGCGCGAGATCATCCAGGGCGACATGGACGCCGAGCACGCCAAGCGCGAGCTCATCGAGGCCAACCTTCGCCTCGTCGTCTCCATCGCCAAGAAGTACACCAACCGAGGCCTGCAGTTCCTCGACCTCATTCAGGAGGGCAACATCGGCCTCATGAAGGCCGTCGA
>CAJCIM010000098.1 GCA_903970395.1 Acidobacteriaceae bacterium | reverse complement strand
ACGTTCCCGCCATGGGCACGAACGAACTGCGCGGCGCTTATGCGATAACGCGCGAAGGTCTCTGGGTCGGTAACGTTGAACTGGTACAACACATAACACTTGGGCATAGGAATGGTCTTTCAGCGAGCGATTTGAGAGTATTTACGTGGGGCCGGGAGAAGGTAATCGGAAACGGTTTTTGAGTGTTTACTGGTGATCTGCTGTTACAGGAACAGCGGCGCAAGCACCAGAGTGATCGTCGCCAGTAGTTTGATGAGGACGTGGAGGCTGGGGCCGGCGGTGTCCTTGAACGGATCGCCTACGGTGTCTCCGACGACTGCGGCCTTGTGGGCATCGGACTTCTTGCCGCCGTAGACGCCGGTTTCGATCCACTTCTTGGCGTTGTCCCATGCGCCGCCGCCGTTGTTCATCAGCATGGCGAGCAGGATGCCGGAGATGGTGCCGACCATCAGCAGGCCCGCGACAGCTTCAGCGCCGCCGAGGTTGACGGGCACGCCGTTGATCGTTGGAACAGTAGAGAGCGCGCCGGGCAGCAGGCCTTCCGAGCTCGAGCCATAGACCGCCGAGAAGTTGCGGAAGATGAGGCCCACCGCAACCGGCAGGCCGACGGCGAGGACGCCGGGCAGCACCATCTCCTTGAGCGCAGCGCCAGTGACGATGCTGACGCAGCGTGCGTAGTCAGGCTTCTCAGTGCCCAGCATGATGCCGGGCTTTTCTTTGAACTGATCGCGGACGTCCTTGACGACCATCTGAGCGGTTCGTCCTACTGCCTTAATCGCGAGGGAAGAGAAGAGGTACGTTAGCATCGCGCCGAGCAGGGCGCCAACGAAGACGGGAATCTCAGCGAGGTTGATGTTGGTGAACGACCAGCCGGGCGGCATGTAGCCTGCTGGGCCAGCTTCGAGCACGCGGCTGGTGACGATGGACTTGATCTCCTCCAGGTATGCGGAGAAGAGCAGGAACGCCGCGAGCGACGCGGAGCCAATGGCGTAGCCCTTGGTGAGCGCCTTGGTGGTGTTGCCGGCAGAGTCGAGCTTGTCGGTCTTGTCGCGGACGGCGTCGGGCTGGTTGGACATCTCGATGATGCCCCCGGCGTTGTCGGTGATGGGTCCGAAGGTGTCCATTGCGAGGATGTAGGCTGCGGAGCTCAGCATGCCCATCGTGGCGATGGCCGTGCCGTAGATGCCCTTGGCGTAGTTGGCGATGTGCAGCGGCAGGCCGTTGATGTCGGTTGCGCTGGCGAGGCCCTTTACGCCGAAGTAGTAGCTGAGCAGCAGCGCGGCGGAGATGACGATGACCGGCAGCGCGGGCGTCTCCATGCCGACGGCGAGGCCGGAGATGATGTTGGTGGCGGGGCCGGTGAGCGAGGCCTCTGCGATGGACTGCACCGGGCGGTAACGGCTCTCGGTGTAGTACTGCGTGATCCAGACGAAGAGGAAGGCGGTGATCATGCCTACGACGCCGCAGGCCAGCAGCCACGTCCAGACAACGCCTGGCCCGTTCAGCATCGAATGCACCGCAAACGCAAAGCCGGCCAGCGCGAGCACGCTGGTGACGTAGAAGCCGCGGTTCAGTGCAGACATCGGGTCTTCCGCGTCGTTGGTCTTCACGATGGCGACGCCGATGATGGAGCTGATGAGGTTGATCGCGTGGACGATCAGCGGGAAGAGGATGCCCTTGATGCCGAAGACTGGATAGAGCGCGACGCCGAGGATCATGGCGCCAACGTTTTCGGCTGCGGTGGACTCGAAGATGTCCGCGCCACGGCCGGCGCAGTCGCCGACGTTGTCGCCGACGAGATCCGCGATCACGGCCGGGTTGCGGGGGTCGTCTTCGGGGATGCCAGCTTCGACCTTGCCGACGAGGTCCGCACCTACGTCCGCAGCCTTGGTGTAGATGCCGCCGCCGAGCTGCGCGAAGAGCGCGACCAGCGAGGCTCCAAAGCCGAAGCCGACGAGTTGGTACGGAACCTGTTCCGGATGGTTGAGTCCGCCGAAGACGAAGAAAAGAACACCGACTCCGATGAGCGAGAGCGCGACGACCACAAGGCCGGTGACCGCGCCGCCGCGAAGAGCAGCCTGCAGGGCTCCGTTGAGCGAGGAACGCGCGGCGGACGCAGTCCTGATGTTCGCTCTGATGGAGACGTACATGCCGGTGAAGCCGGCTAGGCCGGAGCAGATCGCTCCGACGAGGAAGGCGACGACGGTCTTCAGCGCGACGTCATGCGTGCGCGGCGAGAAGTTGTAACCCAGGAAGACCACCACGGCGATGATGACGGCGAGTATGCCGATGGTGCGGTACTGGCGGGAGAGAAACGCTTCGGCTCCCTCGCGGATGGCGTTGGAGATGGTCTGCATCTCGACGGTGCCTGTATCTGCAGAGAGTACGATCCTGGCCAGTACAAAGGCGGCGATCAGGGCCAGGAAACCGACGCCGAGGGCTATCCACAGCCAGAGGGCGTCGCTTGAAGATATTGCGTTGGGAACTGCATCCTGCAAGGTAAAGACGAGGGCCGCGGGTACGCCAAAGTGCATAGCTGGATTGCCTCCTGATAGCTCTTGACACATGGAACTGGGTGTTCCGGACGCGAAAAAGCGCGCTGAGACGGACGGGCGAATTAGAGCATACGCCCAGTGAGCGGTCAACGGGATGGATCTTGCTGTTAGCTGCACGCGTGTACAGCCACGTTGCGTGTCATGGAAGTACCGTCAGACATGGTTGCCGGGGAGGGATATAGTCGCAGATAGTTATGTAACTTGTGGTGAAAGTGCGGTACTGTGAAGGCGCAAAGCAAGCGGGTTCCAGCGGGGTGTCGCGATGACTGTCAACTGCAAGGTCAAGTTTGGGTTGGGTAGCGTACTGGCGTTGGTATTGGCGCTGCCGTGTGTGGGGCAGGAAAACCCGTTGAACGATGCGCATACGGCCGCGCCACCTCCTCCGGCGACGCCGAAGGACCTGAAACCGGCCGTGATCGACGGGGATGTGGCTGCGCGAGCGACATCGGCCAACGGCGGAGCTATCCGCGTGAATGTGGATATGGTGCTGGTGCCGGTGAGTGTAACCGACCCCATGGACCGGCTGGTGACCGGCCTCGAGAAGGAAAATTTTCAGGTCTTCGACAACAACCAGCCGCAGACGATTAAGAGCTTTGGCACGGAGGACGCGCCGCTCTCAATCGGAATCGTGGTGGACCTGAGCGGCAGCATGCAGTCGAAGTTCACGCGTTCGCGCAAGGCGTTGAGCGAGTTTTTGCATACTTGCAACCCGCAGGACGAGTTCTTCGTCGTAGGTTTCAATGACCGGCCGGCGATCCTGGTGGATTACACGTCGGATGTGGAGGACGTGGAGGCACGGATGGTGATGTTGAGACCCCAGAACCGGACTGCGCTGATCGATGCCATGTACCTGGGCGTCAACAAGCTGAAGACGGCCAAATGGGAGCGCAAGGCGCTGCTGGTGATCTCCGATGGTGGCGATAACCGGAGCCGCTACACACAGGGCGAGTTGAAGCGGGCTGTACGCGAGAGCGAGGTGCAGATCTACTCCATCGGCATCTTCGACCCCTACGCGCCGACCGAAGAGGAGCAAAATGGGCCAATTCTGTTGAGTGACATCTCAACCAGCACTGGCGGAAGGCTCTTCAAAGTATTGGATATGCAGGACCTGGCCGACATCGCCGAGCGTATCAGCGAGGAGCTGCGGGATGAATATGTGATCGGATACACACCCTCGGATCGCAAGCGAGACGGGCAATATCGTAAATTGAAGGTGCGACTCAATCCACCGCCGGGCCTGCCTGCGCTGATGGCGCATAGTCGCGAGGGGTACTATGCACCAACGCAGTAACTGTAGGGCTGGAAGTCTGATCTTGCTGGCGGCTTTTCTGCCAGTTGTGGCATGGGCTGCAACGCAAAACGCACCGCAACCCCCCGCTCAAAGTGCGGGCCATGCGGCTGCCGACCTTTCGCGGGATTTCGATCCCGTGCCGTCGCCCGACGGCAGTGCGCCACTGGCGAAGGGAGCCGTGCCGCAGTCCGGGCAGCAGGCCGGCGGAACCGCCGTTACCAAAGAGGATGGCAAATATGTCATCCATGCTGACGCCTATGAGGTACGCCTGAATGCCTCGGTGATCGATGGCTCGGGCCACCCAGTGGACACCCTGGGCCAGTCCTCGTTCCATGTTTATGAGGACGGCGTACCACAGACCATCATCGGTTTCCGGCATGAGGACGTTCCGGTCTCCATCGGCATCCTGATCGACAGCTCCGGCTCCATGTACGACAAGCGCGCCGCAGTGGACGCCGCCAGCCTGAACCTCGTCCGTCTCTCCAACCCGCAGGACGAGGCATTCCTGGTGGACTTCAGCTCCGAGGCCTACATCGATCAGGACTTCACTAACAGTATTCCGAAGCTGCAGCAGGGCCTCAGCTACATCCGCTCCAGCGGCGGCACGGCGCTGTACGACGCTGTGATCGCCTCAGCCGACTATTTGGCCAAGAACGCGCACCGTCCTAAACAGGTCCTCCTGATCGTCACCGACGGCGATGACAATGCCTCCAGTGCCACGCTGGAGCAGGCGATCCGCCGCGTGCAGGAGCTCGATGGTCCTGCAATCTACTGCATCGGCCTGCTCTTCGGCGAAGACACGAGCCGCAGCGAGGCGCGCCACTCCCGCGAGGTGCTGAGCGAATTGGCGGCCGAGACAGGCGGCGAGGCCTACTTCCCCAAGGCGCTCAGGGACGTTGACGAGATCGCCCACGATGTCGCCACCGACATCCGCACGCAGTACACCATCGAGTACCGTTCGACCAAGCCCCCGTCGCTGGGCGGCTATCGTCAGATCCACGTCGAGGCCAAGGAGAAGGGTTTCCGCAATCTGCAGGTGAGAACACGCGCTGGCTACTTCCCGAAGGTGGCAAACCAGGGAGCCATAGCTCCCGGGGGCCGTTAACCGAGGTCCTGATTTTTACGCAGTCGCAACGAGAGGCCGTCCAGAATCTTCACTGGATAGGCCTCTCCTTCGTTCTGTGCATCCAAGTGCAAGACCCAGCAGGTAAGATGGCTGGTTGTGAGCCGATCGCAGATGTGCGACAAACCGGCTATTGGAGAGCGACTGGATGCTGGATTTTTCGACGATCAACGAACTGTTCCTGTTTACGAGCCAGCGTGGCTCCAAGACCGTAGCGCAGTGGAAAGACCACAGTGAGTGGAAGCCGATCAGCTCACAGGCGATGTATGGCCGTGTCCGCGCGGCGGTGGAGTTGCTGCGGCGCTGGGGCATCCAGCGTGGCGACCGCGTTGCGCTAGTTAGTGAGAACCGCTGGGAGTGGCCGGTGGTGGACTTCGCCATTCTGGCTATCGGCGCGGTCAGTGTGCCGCTCTACCAGACTCTGACGCCGGAGCAGATGGGTTACATACTGCGCGACTCCGGCTCGAAGGCCTTCTTCCTCTCCGGAAAGGCGCAGTTCAAAAAACTGGTGGATGCCGGTGAGATACCCACACTGGAGCACGTCTGCATCTTCGATGAGGGCGAATTCGGCAACGTGGACAGTTTCTCCGCGGCGCTGAAGAGCGCCGTCGGCCTGGAGAAGCCGGATCCTGGCTTCGACGCGATGGTGCGCGAGACCAAGCCCGAGGAGTTGGCGACCATCGTCTACACATCCGGCACCACGGGCGACCCCAAGGGGGTGGTGCTGACGCACAAGAACCTCGCCGAGAATCTGCGCCACTCTACCGACGGCCTATACATCGGGCCGGAGGACTCGTCGATCTCGTTCCTGCCGCTGAGCCATGCGCTGGCGCGGCATCTGGACTACGCCATCTATGGCAACGGCGGCCAGATCGCCTACCTGCCCAAGTTCGATGACCTGGTAGGCGCCATGAAGGCAGTCCGCCCGACGATCTTCCTTGCGGTGCCGCGCGTCTACGAGAAGATTCGCCAGGGCACGGAGTCCAAGTCCACCGGGCTGAAGAAGAAGATCTTCCACTGGGCCCAGGGTGTCGGTAAGAGCCATCGCAAGGAAGTTCAGGAGGGCAAGACCCCCGGCTCGCCGCTTTGGAAGCTTGCCAACAGGCTCGTCTACAGCAAGCTGCGGGAGGCCTTCGGCGGCAATGCGCGGCTCTTTGTCTCCGGTGGTGCGCCACTGGGCATGGACTCTGCCGGGTGGTTTCTCGACCTCGGCATCCGCGTCTTCGAGGGTTACGGTCTCACCGAAACCTCGCCCGTGCTCTCGCGCAACACCTTCGACGCCTATCGCATCGGTACCGTCGGCGGTATGATCCCGAATATCGAGGTTCGAATCGCCTCCGATGGCGAGATCGAGGTAAAAGGCACCTCCGTCTTCGCCGGTTACTGGCGTCGCGAGGAGGAGACGAAGAAGGAGTTCACCCCTGACGGCTGGTTCAAGACCGGCGATATCGGCAAACTCGAGGACGGCTTCCTCTCCATCACCGACCGCAAGAAGGAGCTATTGAAGACCTCCGGGGGCAAGTACATCGCACCACAGCCGATCGAAGGCAAGCTGAAGGCCGACGGGCTGGTGAGCAATGCGGCCGTGGTGGGCGACATGAAGAAGTATGCGAGCGTGATCATCTCGCCGGATCTGGCGGCGCTGGTGCGCTGGGCAGGACAGAACGGCGTGCCGGCCACAGACCGCGCGGCTCTGGTGAAGGACCCCAAGGTCCAAAAGCAGTACGAGGCCATCGTGAAGAAGGTGAACGCCGGTCTGGAGCAGCATGAGACTCTCAAGCGCGTCGTCGTGGTGCAGGAGGAGTGGAACGTGGACTCTGGCGAGTTGACGCCCAGCCTGAAGCTGAAGCGCAGGGTGATTTTGGAACGATATAAGGCCGAGATCGCGGCAATGTACAGGGAGTAGCGAGGGGACTGAAGATGTTCGCAGTCCAGTCGCATCGCTGCTGCATCCAATCGTGAAATGAGTCTTTTACAGCGAGCAAAGAAGGTGGGGAAGACCTACCAGAACCCCGTGCCGGTCAGCGTGGGCGGCATAGGCATGGCCTTCAAGGTGCTGCCGAAGTACTTCTTCAACCGCGAGGAGACCGAGCCGAAGCAGCCGCTCGGCCCATTCCCGACGGATATCAGCGTCTATGCGGCGGCGCCAGTAAGCGGACTGCGGGTGACGTGGTTTGGGCACTCGTCTTCGCTGCTGGAGCTAGATGGCGTGCGCGTTCTGATTGACCCGGTGTGGGAGCGGCGCGCCAGTCCGTTTCGCTGGATGGGCCCGAAGCGGTTCTTTCAGCCAACGCTGACGCTGGAAGCAATGCCCCCGCTCGACGTGGTGCTAATCTCGCACGACCACTACGACCATCTAGGAGCGTCCACGGTGCGACAGTTAGCACGCCTGCAGCCCCAGGCACGTTGGGTCACCTCACTGGGCGTAGGCCGGTGGCTGTGCGAGTTCGGCGTCGCGCCCGAACGTATCACGGAACTCGACTGGACCGAGAGCGTGGAACTGCCTGGCCTCAAGCTGACTGCGTGGCCTTCGCGTCACTTCTCAGGCCGTGGCCTGGGCGACCGGTTTACTACGCTATGGAGCTCGTTCGTGCTGGAGAGTTCTGCGCACCGCGTCTACTATGGCGCGGATTCCGGGCTGTGGGAGGGTTTTGCCGAGATCGCTACGCAGTATGGTGGCTTCGACCTGACGATGCTGGAGGTGGGCGCGTTCTCACCGTTATGGGCTGACATCCACCTCGGGCCGGACAACGCTGTCCAGGCGTTTCGGTCGATGGGCGCGACCGGCCTGCTGATGCCGATCCACTGGGGCCTGTTCAACCTGGCGTTGCACGGCTGGCGGCAGCCGATGGAGCGCATAGAGGTACTCGCCAAGGAGCACGGTCTGCGCCTGTGGTCGCCGCGCCCGGGCGAACCGACCGAAGTGGTTGGCGAAGAGGCGCTGTGGTCGTCCTGGTGGCATCGCGAACGTTAAGTGTCTTGGAATCATAGCGCCCCCTCTGCAAATTAAAGCGTCAGTCGACTAGATGGATGCCTTCTGAGGGTCGTAACTCTTTTCCCAATAACTACTTCGCCACTCTTGGTAAAGCAAGATCCGCACTAACGTGCCTGTAGAAAGTTACTTGTAAGCCTGTGGAAAATCGAGTACAACAGCAGCTAACGGGAGAGAACAAGGAAGAACCCGAAAATAGGAGACGGCGATGTCAGCAGCAGCGCAAGGGCACGTAGCAGTTCGCGAGGTGATGGACATCCGCCAGGCAGCGGAGTATCTGGGCATCAGCGGAGATACTCTCTATCGTTATGCCTCCGAAGGGTTTGTACCGGCGTTCAAGCTCGGCAACCGCTGGCGCTTCCGCAAGACCCTGTTGGATAGCTGGATGGACGAGAAGAGCGGCGTGGTGGCGTCGGTGGCTACGGTCGATCCGGCGGTTAAGAAACCGGTAGCGCGCGCCCGCTAAGCTCCCGGTATCCTACGCCCGCGTTAACGTGATGTGGGTGATCTCCGAAGGGCAATCGAAGCGAAAGGGCACACCGACGGTGCCGATTCCGCGGTTCACATACAACTGTGTACGGCCAAACCTGTAGTGTCCCTCCGGATACTTGCGGCCTCCGGGTGGCAGGATCAGTGGACCCACAATCGGCAGCCTCACCTGTCCGCCGTGGCTATGGCCGGAGAGCATCAGGTCGACGTCGCCGAACCGGGGATCGGACTGCAACGTTTCGATGTAGTCTGGCTCGTGACACATCAGCAGCACCGGCGCGTTCGGACTGGGCGGAATCGTCGTGACCAGTGTGGGGGTCGTTGTGGCGTCATCGGTGCCGCAGAGCCACAGCCGGTCGTAGCCGCGCTCAATGGCCACGTAGCTATCGATAAGAAACGGCGTGCCATGCTCCCGCAGCGGCATCACTACATGCTCCGCGCCGACGGCGACGTCGTGATTGCCAAGGATGGCGTAACGTTGCGGAGCCTTGAGGCCGGTGAGGATCTCGGCGCACAGGCCAGCAGCCTTCCATGCGTACGGCAGATCGAGCGGGCCGCGGCTCACGAAGTCGCCGGTCAGCAACACCAGGTCGGGGTTCAGAGCGTTGGTTGCAGCCACCACATGCTCCAGGTACCAGGCTTCGGTGTACTCCTCCAGGTGAATGTCGCTGAGTTGGACGATGCGGAAGTTTAGAAAGGCGTCAGGCAGGTTGGCGATGGCGAAGGTGCGTTGGGTTAGCTCCAGTTGGTGGCGGCCGCGGGTCGCAGCGTAGGCGAACCCTCCAACCATCGCGGCGCTCGCCCCCGCAATGAAGGTGCGGCGTGTGATAGTAGACAGGTGCGTTGAGTCGCCGTAGACGCCGGAACTGTAAGACATGCTTCATCATAACGAACGCGATCTTTCCAACAGAATCTGGAGTGGTGAATACTCTGTACCTGACTACGGGGAAAACTCTGATGCCAACTATAGGTAAAATAGTGAGATGCAGCACGGCACAAGACGCAGACTGGCAATGTTGTCTGCACAAAAATCGGGCGCACAGGCATTTTTGGCCACACATGGGCCAGACGTCCGTTATTTGAGCGGATTTACGGGTTCAAACGGAGCCGTCGCACTTGTCGGCGGTCGCGCCGCGCTGTTTACCGACGGCCGTTACACCACTCAGGCAAAAGCCGAGGCCAAAGGTATGCGGATTCACGTCGACAAGGGCTCGGCGGCAGCGCGAGCGGCGGCGTGGATCGCAGCGCGGGGTATTGCAGCCTGTGCGTATGACGCCTCCCACACCACCGTACCCGAGTTCGAAGTGTTGCGTAAGGCCATCCCGGGCAAGCTGCGGCGCAAGTTCTTCGTTCCCGCGAATGGCCTCGTCGCAAAGCTGCGCGAGATCAAGGATGCCGACGAACTCGCTATCATGCGTCGGGCTGCGGCGCTGGGATGCCGCCTCTTCGATGGCGTGCTGCAGCATATCGTCCCCGGTGCAACCGAGGTCCAGGTAGCCGCGCATCTTGAGTTTCAGGCGCGGCTGGCCGGCGTTGACGCCATGAGCTTTGAGACCATCGCTGCCAGCGGGGAGCGCTCCGCTCTGCCGCATGGCAGGGCCACCCGTACGAAGTTGCCAAAACGCGGCTTTCTGACGCTGGACTTTGGTGTCGTTCTCGATGGCTACTGCTCCGACATGACCCGTACCGTCCACATCGGCAAGGCGAGCCAGCAGGAGTGGGACGTGTATCATTCGGTGCTGGAAGCCCAGCAGGCGGCCGTCGCGGTTGTGCGGCCTGGTATTACCTGCGGGGATGTCGATGAGGCCGCGCGTTCGGTGCTGCGAAAGGCGAAACTGGAGAAGGCCTTCAGCCACTCCACAGGCCACGGCGTCGGGCTGGAGATCCACGAAGGTCCACGCGTCGCGGCGAAACAACAGCAGGTGTTGGAACCCGGGATGGTGATTACGATTGAACCAGGCGCGTATCTGCCCG
Source organism: Acidobacteriaceae bacterium (assembly GCA_903970395.1). Classification (GTDB taxonomy): domain Bacteria; phylum Acidobacteriota; class Terriglobia; order Terriglobales; family Acidobacteriaceae; genus Granulicella. The sequence goes on along the minus strand of CAJCIM010000098.1, from coordinate 5,761 downwards.
GAAAATTTGGAGTCCGCATCGAAGATATGGTGCGGGTAACGGCCAGGGGTGGCGAGGTGTTGACCGCCGCCAGCCCTAAGGTTTGGATTGAATTATAGAAAAGTAGCAAAACGCTTCTAGGAGTTAGAACCGATGGATGGGAAAGATTTGCAGGAGTTGCGCGAGCTGGTTGAGTTTCTGAAGGCCAGCGGCATCGCCGAGTTTGAGATGGAGCGGCCGGACCTGAAGGTGGGCCTGAAGTTTGTGGGTGCTGCTGCCCCGGTATCGAGCGGCGTGGACGCCTCACAGCTTGCCGCGTTGCTGGCCGCCTCGCGCGGACCGGCACCTGCCGCTGCAGCGCCAGTGGCGCACGCAGCCCCTGCGGCAACCGCAGCTGAACCCGCCAAGGCGGCCAACGATGAAGACGGCGCGCACATTGTGAAGTCGCCGATCGTCGGCACCTTCTACGCCTCGCCCTCGCCGGACGCGCCGCCATTCGTCTCAGTCGGCGATACCGTTACCGTCGGCAAGGTACTCTGCATCGTCGAGGCCATGAAGCTGATGAACGAGATCGAGAGCGACGCCGCTGGCAAGGTCGTCAAGGTTTTCGTCTCCCCCGGCCAGCCGGTCGAGTACGGCCAGCCGCTGTTTGCCATCAAGTAAGCCGGAGACGAGGCGATGAGCGCGGACAGAAACCGGCAGCCACTGTTTCCAATGGTGATGTACTGGCTGCTTGTTGCCGAGCTGCTGTTTTCGCTTCTGCGCATGCCGCATCTGCTATCGAATCTCCACGCAGCCGACAGTAAAGCGTGGCTGGAGCTTCTTGGATTTTGGTTGTGTATGGCTTGCGCGATTGAGTCAACAAAGACAAGGCTCAAAAGCCGCGCCGAAACGAAGAGAGCATAGGGAAAAGATATGTTTCGTAAAGTTTTAATCGCCAATCGCGGAGAGATCGCGCTGCGCGTGATCAACGCGTGCAAGGAGATGGGCATTCGCACGGTCGCCGTCTACTCCGAAGCTGACCGTAACAGCCTGCACGTTAAGTTCGCCGATGAGGCCATATGCATCGGGCCGCCGCCGTCCAAGGATAGCTACCTGAACGTGCCCGCTGTCATATCCGCCGCCGAGATCGCCGGCGCTGACGCGATTCATCCCGGATATGGTCTGTTGAGCGAGAACGCCAACTTCGCGGAGGTCTGCCGTGCGAGCAACATCAAGTTCATTGGGCCGCCGCCCGAAGTGACCCGCATGATGGGCGAGAAGTCCACCGCGCGCCAGACGATGAAGGACGCGAAGGTGCCGATCCTTCCGGGCTCTGACGGCGTGTTGAAGGACGAGGCAGAAGCGCTGGCGACAGCTGCAAAGATCAAGTACCCAATCATCCTCAAGGCAGTCGCCGGTGGCGGCGGTCGCGGCATGCGTATCGTTCGCACTAAGGAAGAGCTGCCTGCGCTCTTCCAGCAGGCCTCGACCGAAGCGCTCAACGCCTTCAGCAACGGCGAGCTCTACATGGAGAAGTTCATCGAACGTCCGCGCCACATCGAGTTCCAGGTGCTGGCAGATGAACATGGGAATGTGATGTCCCTTGGCGAGCGCGAGTGCTCTATCCAACGCCGCCATCAGAAGCTCATAGAAGAAGCACCAAGCCTTCAGATCACTCCGAAGCAGCGCGAGGAGATGGCCAAGGTCATCAAGCGCTCGCTCAAGGAGATCGGCTACTGGAACGCCGGCACCATCGAGTTCCTCATGGACGAAGATGGCGAGATCTACTTCATCGAGATGAACACCCGCATCCAGGTCGAGCATTGCGTCACCGAGATGGTCACCGGCGTCGATCTTGTGAAGGCGCAGCTGCGCATCGCGGCGGGCGAAAAGCTCAGCGATATCGTGCCTGAGGTGCCGAAGATCAACGGCCACGCCATTGAGTGCCGCATTAACGCCGAGCACCCCGAGAAGTTCACCCCCAGCCCCGGGAAGATCACCGTCTTCAACCTGCCCGGCGGCAACGGTGTGCGCGTGGATACGGCGCAATACGCCGAAGGTGTCGTTCCGCAGTACTACGACTCGCTCATCGCTAAGCTGATCTGCCATGGCAAGGACCGCGTAGAGGCGATGGATAAGATGCAGCGCGCGCTCTCGCAGTTCGTGGTGCAGGGAATCCACACCTCCATCCCGCTGCACCAGCGCATCTTTGCGGACGAGGAGTTCCGCTCCGGCAACTTCGATACGAAGTTCATGGAGCGCTTCCTTGAGCGCGAGAAGCTGAAGGCAAGCTAGCCGCCGAGGTGTCTGTGCAGCGACTGCCCAAGCTCTACGCCATCATCGACCGCACGACACTCGACGAGCGCGGCGTCGCTGTGGCGGAGTTCGCCACGACGCTGGCAGCCGCTGGCGTGGGCCTCGTGCAATACCGCGACAAGTCCGGCTCAGCGCAGCAGATTTCAGCGCAGCAGATTATTGCTGCTGCCGCTGAGATAAAGACCGCCTTCAAGGGCAGAGACTGCCTACTTGTGATGAATGATCGCGCCGACCTCGCAGCTCTCGCAGGCTGGCCAGCCGTCCACGTCGGCCAGGGCGATCTCTCCGTCGCCGATGCCCGCCGGGTTCTCGGCGGGCAGGGGATCGTCGGCCTCTCCACTCACACTGACGAGCAGATCCGCAACGCCGACGCCGGCGGCGCGGACTACATCGCCATTGGCCCGGTCTTTTCTACGGCCACGAAACCTGATGCGGAGGAACCTGTCGGCCTCGAAGGGGTCCGTCGCGCCCGCGCTCTCACTGGCAAACCCCTCGTCGCCATCGGCGGTATCACGCGAGACAACGCCCGCAGCGTCCTTGACGCCGGAGCGGATTCGGTCGCGGTCATCAGTGGCCTCTTTGCGCCCGGCCAAACCCTAGCCCACTCGGTGGAAGACTTTCTTGCGCGTTTACGATAGGGTTTGGAGAACGTGACTCCATCGGCTCCCACGCAGGGTTCAACGGTAGCTCCGGCCGCAGCGCACTTTGTGCGTGGCCTCGGCCTGTTTTCGGCGACGGCCATCGTCATGGGATCGATGATCGGCTCGGGTATCTTCATCGTTCCGGCGGACATGAGCCGCACGCTCGGCTCACCCGCGCTGCTGATCGCTGCCTGGGGTGTTACCGCGCTCATGACGATCATCGGTGCGCTTAGCTACGGCGAGCTGGCAGCCATGATGCCCAAGGCCGGCGGCCAGTACGTCTATCTTCGCGAGTCCCTCGGCCCTATATGGGGCTTTCTTTATGGCTGGACGCTCTTCACCGTTATCCAGACCGGCACCATCGCCGCCGTTGGCGTGGCCTTCGGCAAGTTTCTCGGCGTTTTCTTCCCGTCCGTCAGCCAGACGCATTGGATCATCCACATCGGCAGCGGCAACGTCGGCCTTAGCACCGCGAACCTCGCGGCTATCGTCATCATCGTGCTGTTGACGTTCACCAACACGCGCGGCATCAAGACAGGCGCAGCGGTGCAGAACGTTTTCACCAGTGCGAAGGCGCTGGCGCTGTTCGCGGTCATCGCTGTCGGCCTCTTCGCCAAAAGAGCTGTAGCTGTTGCCACTAACTTTGGCGCGGGCTGGCACAACTTCTTCGGCGGGGCGGGCCTTGGCGTGCAGCATCCCGTGCAGATCGGCTCGTTCCTCGGACTCGGTGGCGGAGCGGCCCTCGTCAGTGGACTCACTGCCATTGCCATTGTGCAGGTCGGTTCGCTCTTCAGCTCGGATGCGTGGAACAACGTGACCTTTACCGCAGGTGAGATCCAGGATCCGAAGCGCAATCTGCCGCTTTCATTGGCTATCGGCACCGGAGTCGTGCTGCTGCTCTACATCGGCTGCAACTTCGTCTACCTCAGCGTGCTGCCGATGTCCGCGATCCAGACAGCCCCGCAGGACCGCGTCGCCACGGCCGTCATGCAGGCGGCCTTCGGAGGCCTCGGAGCCAAGCTCATGGCTGCCGCGATCCTCGTCAGCACCTTCGGTTGCGTCAACGGCATGTTGCTCGCCGGTGCGCGCGTTTACTACGCCATGAGCCAGGACGGCCTCTTCTTCAAGAGCACCGGCGTCCTCGACGCGAAGACCGGGGTGCCGAAGAACTCGCTCTGGATGCAATGCGCGTGGGCTTGCCTGCTTTGTCTCAGCGGCCAGTACGGCAACCTGCTGGATTACGTGATCTTTGCGGTGTTGGTCTTCTACGTGCTCACCATCGCGGGGCTCTTCGTGCTGCGCCGCACCCAGCCGTACGCGCCACGACCCTACAAGGCCTTCGGTTATCCGGTGCTGCCTGCGCTGTACATCGTCATGGCAACATGGATATGTGGTGTACTGTTGCGATATAAGCCTCAATACACCTGGCCGGGACTGCTGCTCGTTCTGCTCGGCGTTCCGGTGTACTGGGTATGGACGCGATCACGGCAATCAGGATCGTACGAATCAAGCATTTAGGGAGATGGAATAAAGGATGGCGAATCTATTTGCAAAGAAGTCCATGAACGTTCTGATGGCCGAGGCGCATGCTGAAGGTTCACAGACACTCGAACGTTCCCTTGGACCCTTTTCACTCACGGCATTGGGTATCGGAGCGGTCATCGGTGCCGGCATCTTCGTGCTCTCAGGACTGGCTTCGCAGAAGGTAGGCCCGGCCCTGATGCTGTCCTTTATCGTCTCCGGTCTGGGCTGCCTCTTCGCGGGTCTCTGCTACGCGGAGTTCGCTGCGATGATCCCGCTCGCCGGCTCGGCCTACACCTACGCCTACGCCACGCTCGGCGAGCTCATCGCCTGGATCATCGGCTGGGATCTCACGCTGGAGTACGCCATGGGCGCCAGTACCGTCAGCTCGGGATGGTCGAACCACTTCATCGAGCTGCTCGGCATAGTCCACATCAAGTTCCCGTTGTGGCTCTCCTATGACCACTGGACGGGACAGTCGACCGCGCTGAAGCTGGTGGCGCACGATGCTCTACTCAAGTCCTCCCCTGGTCTCATCCCGGGCAGTAAGCCTTTCAGCGAGGCACTTTCAGTTCTTATCGCCCACCCGTCGCAGGATCTTCTGTCCCAGGCTCACCAGCTGCTCGGCGCGCCCTCTATCTTCGGCGTTGAGATCGGCTTCAATCTGCCCGCGTTTCTCATCGCGCTCCTCATTACCACGGTCCTCGTCATCGGTATCAAGGAGTCCGCCAAGTTCAACGCCACCATCGTCGTCATCAAGGTGGCCGTCGTCCTCTTCGTGCTCTACCTCGGCGCGCACTATGTGAACAAGGCGAACTGGGGCACAGACTGGCACAGCTTCGCTCCCTTCGGCTGGGCAGGCATCGGCAAGGCTGCTGGCCTGATCTTCTTCTCGTACATCGGCTTTGACGCCGTCTCGACCACCGCGCAGGAGGCCAAGAACCCGCAACGGGATTTGCCGATAGGGATTATCGCTTCCCTGCTGATCTGCACTGTCTTATATATCGCAGTCTCCGCGGTGCTGACCGGCATGGTGCCCTGGCGCGATATCAATATCGAGGCGCCGGTGGCGCGCGCATTTCTCGACCGGGGACTGACGGGCGCCTCGCACATCATTACGCTGGGTGCTTTGGCCGGTCTGACCAGCGTAATGCTGGTAATGCTGCTGGGGCAGACGCGCGTGCTTTATTCCATGGCTAACGACGGATTGCTGCCCAAACGCTTCTTCGCGGCGATCCATCCCAGGTTCCGGACTCCCTGGAAGAACACCATACTGGTGGGTTTGCTGGCCGCGGTTGTCGGCAGCCTGACGCCCATTGACG
>CAJCIM010000097.1 GCA_903970395.1 Acidobacteriaceae bacterium | reverse complement strand
GACAACGCCAAGAAGTGGATCGAAACCGGCGTCTACGGCGGCAAGAAGTCCGATGCCCACAAGGCCGCAGTCGTCGGAGACACCGTAGGCGATCCGTTCAAGGACACCGCCGGCCCCAGCCTCCACGTCCTCATCAAACTGCTGGCGACGATCACTCTGGTGCTTGCGCCGCTGTTCCTGTAACAGCAGATCACCAGTAAACACTCAAAAACCGTTTCCGATTACCTTCTCCCGGCCCCAAATAAAACGAAAAAGCCGTGCAATGATGCCAACAACAATCGAAGCCGCTTCTTTAAGCAGCTGCCCGGGCTAACCTCCGTCGCTCAGCAGTTGAACGTGCCCACAAACTTTATCGTCTGCTTGTCGTCATTTGAAAGCGGCTGGTTCGACAACCACAACGTCGCACTCAACAATCTTTGGGGACTCACGCAAGGTGGCGGCAACAACATACATTTCTCATCGATTCAGGCGGGAAACAACTACTTCGTCAGCAACGTCGGGCCTTTCATCCAGGGCGCCCAAACGCAGGCGGCCTTCTTCAAGGGGCTACAAGCCATCGTTTGAGGATCCTTATAGACCAACGGCAATCAAACGCAGGCGGCCTTCTTCAAGGGGCTACAAGCCGAAGGCTACAACTCCGTCAATCCCGACTACTATCCCACTCTAGCCAACCGGATCAACAATATTCAAAGCTGGGGGCAAGCATGCGGCGTTTCGTTCTAGCAGGGTGTCTCATCGTTCTCTGGGCGGCCTCTGGCGTCTGGGCACAAATCTCGGTCAAATCTACTGATCACCCTGTCTATGACAATGGTCCGTATGGCTATATGGTCAAGCTCCCTCGCGACCTGACATATACTCGGGCAAGCCCGCCAAGTCCTAACCATGGCGTAAGTATCGATCTGAGGAGCGGAGCCAAGCTCTGGGTCGATGCGTCATACACAGACTCCTCATCCAATGAGGATGAATCAACCATCGTTACGACCGGATGTCGAGTTGATGAGAAACACACAGCGAGGTTGGGCGGTCGGGCCGCGCTTTCACTACAATTCACTTGTCCGGCAAGCGAGGACCGACGTGCTTACACCGAAATCATCATGTTGGCGGTTCATAGCCAAGGAGATCGCTCTTCGGCTGACTATCAGATAGGGTTGAGAGTCTACGGTTCAGGGATTCCGGCTGACGAGAAGGTGCTGTTCGCAAAAGTTGTTGACGGATTTCGTTTTGTGAAATGAATGCCCCACGTAAGTACTCTCAAATCGCTCGCTGAAAGACCATTCCTATGCCCAAGTGTTATGTGTTGTACCAGTTCAACGTTACCGACCCAGAGACCTTCGCGCGTTATCGCATAAGCGCCGCGCAGTTCGTTCGTGCCCATGGCGGGAACGTACTCGTTGGGGGCACCACTCCCGACGTTCAGGAAGGCTCGCTTCCGGCCAACCTCGCCACCATCCTGGAGTTCCCTTCAAAAGAAGCTGCCGAAGGCTGGTACAACTCTCCCGAATACTCCGCCATAAAGCACTTCCGGACAGAATCCACGTCGTCAGGGAGTCTCGCTTTCCTCGAAGGCTTCGTTCCCCCACCCCCTTCGACATCATAGCCAGGTCCATTCCCCGCACGCGCGGTCTTCTGTACTATGTCAGCACTCGGCGATTTGCCGTAAGAGAACGTTCATCCGGCCAGTCTTCTCAATACGTCAATCTCAGGAGCCCCCATGTCCTCCGTCCGCCTCCTCGTTGGCACAAAAAAAGGCGCCTTCGTCCTCACCGCCGACGGCACGCGCAAAGACTGGAAGATCTCCGGCCCGCACTTCGCAGGCTGGGAACTCTACCACCTCAAAGGCTCACCCGCCGACCCCAACCGGCTTTACGCCTCCCAGTCCTCCAGCTGGTTCGGCCAGCAGATCCAGCGCTCCGACGACGGCGGGCTCACCTGGAACCCGGTCGACAACAAATTCGCTTACGACGGCACGCCCGGCACGCACCAGTGGTACGACGGCACAGCGCACCCGTGGGAGTTCAAGCGCGTATGGCACCTGGAGCCCTCGCTCACCGACCCCGACACCTGTTACGCGGGCGTCGAAGATGCTGCGCTCTTCCGCACCACTGACGCAGGACAGAGCTGGCATGAGCTTCCCGGCCTGCGCACCAGTGCGACTGGCCCAAACTGGCAACCCGGCGCGGGCGGGCTCTGCCTGCACACCATCATCCTCGATAAGACCAACCCCGAACGCATGGTCATTGCCATCTCCGCTGCTGGCGCCTTCCGCACCGACGACGCCGCAAAAACCTGGAGGCCGATCAACAAGGGCCTTTACTCCAAGTACATCCCCAACCCCACCGCCGAAGTCGGCCACTGTGTGCATCACGTGGCCATGCACCCGGACAAGCCGCAGACGTTGTTCATGCAGAAGCACTGGGACGTGATGCGCTCAGATAACGCCGGCGATCAGTGGACGAAGATCAGCGGCAACCTGCCGACAGACTTTGGCTTCGTCATCGACATACACGCACACCAGCCCGAGACGGTCTACGTTGTACCCATCAAGTCGGATGCCGAGCACTTCCCTCTCGACGGCGAGTTGAAGGTCTACCGCAGCAAGGCTGGTGGAAACGAGTGGGAGCCGTTGACCAAAGGCCTTCCGCAGAAGGACTGTTACGTAAATGTGCTGCGCGATGCCATGTCCGTCGATCAGCTCGACGACTGCGGCATCTACTTCGGCACCACCGGCGGCCAGGTGTACTGCTCGCCTGACGGCGGCGATAGCTGGAGCGCGATTACGCAGAACCTGCCCGCAGTCCTCTCCGTCGAAGCGCAGACGCTGCCCTAAACCTATGCCCGCCGTTCGCGTCGATCTGCCCGTACCTCTGCGCCGCCTCGCCAGCATCCCAGGCCATGAGGTGACCTTCGATCTCGGAGCCTCGGTGACGCTTGAGTCTGTCATTCGAGAGCTCGAGGCGCGTTACCCTGCCCTGCGCGGGGCGATCCTCGACCACCACACGCAGCAGCGCCGCCCGTTCCTGCGTTTCTTCGCGCTGAACGAAGACATCTCACTGCTGCCGCTCGACGCTCTGCTGCCCGCTGCTGTCGCCGACGGCAGCGAGCCTTTGCTCATCATCGCAGGCATCGCCGGCGGCTAAACGATCTCGCGCTCCAGCATAACGAAGTGCAGATCGTCACGCAGCGGCTTCCCGAACCGCTCGTCCTCATACGGAAACGGTTCGGTCTCACCTGTCTTCGTGTACCCGCGCCGCCCGTACCAGGCAATCAGACCCTCACGTACATGCAGCACGGTCTTGCGGATACGTGTACCGCCGCGCTCACGCGCATAGGCTTCAGCCGCTGCCAGCAACGTACGTCCCATCTGGCGATTCTGCATGTCCGGGCGCACGGTCAGAATTTGAGGTAAGCACCGATCATCGGCTGCGCGGTGTGCATGAAGGCTCCGGTTGAAGAGAAGGCCGTGGCAAGATCGGGTGCCTTGAAGAGGTTGCCTCGGTACTGTCCGCGGATGCCGAGGTGCGGCAGGACCGTCCAATCCACTCCGCCGCCGTAGACAAACACACCCTTGGTCTCCGACTGCGTCCCAGTCGCCGAGCCAGAGGGCTGATTGAACAGGATGCCGCCACCGGCCAGGAGAAAAGGACGGAAGTTCGCAATGGGGAAAGAGACGATGTAATCGCCCGTGATCTCATGCGCGTTGGCAGGCACAAGCTGCGACGCGGGCCCAGTGATACAGCCCGATGGTGTACATAGATCAGCGCTCGTAGCGGGTATCGCTCCTGTGTAGGTGTACTTCTCGTCTGCGCGGTTGTACGAGTATGTCCCCTCATACCCAACAAGCGGATTCGAGATATGGCGCAACTCGAAGAGGACACCAGCCGCGTTCGACGGGCTCTGCTGCGTGTTGTTTCCGTTGCTCGTCCCACCGAAGTTTCCGTAGATGCTCACAGCTACACTCGTCTGCGCCCGCGCCACTCCCCCCAGACACAAAGCCACAGCCAACACCGAAACTCCCAACCGCAACCGACTCATCTTTTGCCTCTCCTTGAATGACCAATAGATATTTTTGCTTCCAGCGACTTAGGCCAGAAAACGCTCTGAATCCGATGTTTCACTTAGACGCCGATCGCCGAAACTAGTTGCTGTTTGCGACATTGGACATAGACTCAAACTTTTCTTCCGCGGAAAGCCCTGAAAATTTGCATTGTCAACCCCTTCAAGGACCAATGAATCTTCCAAATCACTGATTCAGAATGGGATAACCTCCGCCAAAGAAGTGCATGTTTCCTGCCAGCAATCGCTAGAATGGAAATAGGGGCACAAGAATCTGCCGGGATCTCAAGACGCGACGCCCTAACCCTTTTATTTCTAATATCATACCCACAACCAGCATAAAATCAGCCACTTACCCCTTGGATACCCCCGTAAGTGACTGATTCTACGATCAGCCTTCGCAGCGAAGGGAGGGGGGAGGGTAACCCACAGCTGCTAAAAGTACAATCGACGCATGGCTCGTCTTTACCCGTTCCGCGCACTCCGTTATGACCCAGCACGCGTCAGCATGACCGATGTCGTTACACAGCCCTACGACAAGATCTCCCCGGAGATGCAGGAACGCTACTACCAGGCAAGCCCCTACAATCTGATCCGAGTAATCCTTGGCAAGCACCTGCCCGGTGATAACGACGCCGCCAACGTCTACACCCGCGCCGCCGCCACGCTGAACGACTGGCGCAGCGAGGGCATCCTTAAGGAAGAGTCAGAGCCCGCTCTATACGGCTACTCGCAGACGTACAAGGTGCCCGGCACGGAGGAAGTACGCGAGCGCCGCGGCTTTATCGCCCTCGCACAGCTCTCCGACTACGCTGATCACGTAGTCTATCGCCACGAGCAGACCTTCCCGAAGCACAAGTCCGATCGACTCGCACTCTTCAAGGCCACACGCGCCTACTGCGAGCAGATCTACATGCTCTACTCGGACCCGACATTCTCGGCCGAGACGATCATCTTCGAGTCTGGCAAGGCTCCTGAGTTGGAGATCACAGACGAGTACGATGTCGTTCACCGCGTCTGGAAGCTGACCGATCCAGCGCTGATCGCCAAGGTGCTCGCGACGATGGACGACAAGTGGCTGCTGATCGCCGACGGCCATCACCGCTACGAGACCTCGACCGCATACATGTTCGAGCGCGCCGCGGAGCTTGGTGCCGACCCAAAGGCCGCACCGAAGACGGATGCCAACGGCCTGCCGCAACCTGCATTCCCCGAGCAGGCAATGATGATGACCTTCGTGAACATGGACGCGCCGGGAATCACCATCCTGCCGACGCACCGCGTCGCCTTCGGTCTGCCGCACTTCAACGGCCACGACTTCGCCACCAGCGCAGAGCAGTACTTCACAGTCGAAGAGTTGCACCCCAACACCGACGGCAAACTGCCCGGCGCCGTCAGCCTTCTGAAGTCCCTGAACGCCACCGACGGCGTGGCCTTTGTGGCCGCGACGCGCGATGGAGATTTTCTGCTGAAACCAAAGCCCGAAGCGATCGCTCCGGTGCTCGCGCATCTGTCACCGCGTCAGCAAAAGCTGGACGTAACGCAGCTGCACAAGATCGTGCTGGACAAGCTGCTTGGACTAAACGAGGAGACGGTTCGCGCCGGTTCTAATGTCCGCTACTTGCGCGAAGCCGCCGACGCGCTGCAGCAGGTTGGCAGCGGGAACGCCGACGTCGCCTTCCTCATCAAGCCGGTAACGCTGGAGCAGATGAAGGACATCTCGCTGAACCTGGAAGTGATGCCGCAGAAGTCCACAGACTTCTACCCGAAACTGCTCAGCGGCTTAGCAATGTACACACTGGACTAACCCTACTTCGAGATGCCTTCGAGCGGCGAACTCGCGGTCGCGTAGAGCTTCTTCGGCATGCGTCCGGCAAGGAACGCTTCGCGACCAGCTTCAACGCCCTTGCGCATCGCGCTCGACATAAGAACGGGTTGTTTGGACGCGGCCATCGCGGTGTTCAGCAGCACACCGTCGAAGCCCATCTCCATCGCCAGCGCAACATCGCTCGCCGTGCCAAGACCGGCATCGACGATAAGTGGAACCCCTGTGATGAGTTCGCGCATCATCCGCAGTGTGTAGCTGTTCGCGATGCCGAGACCGGTACCGATCGGCGCGCCAAGAGGCATCACTGCCGCCGCGCCGACATCAATCAGCCGCTTGGCAAAGACGATGTCATCCGTCGTGTAAGGCAGAACGGTGAAGCCTTCCTTCACCAGCACGCGCGTAGCTTCGACGGTCGCCTGAACGTCCGGATAGAGCGTCGCCTGATCGCCGATGACCTCAATCTTCACCCAGTCAGAAAGCCCCACTTCGCGGCCAAGACGCGCGGCACGGATGGCTTCCTCCGCGGTGTAACAGCCTGCTGTGTTGGGCAGAAGGAAGTACTTCTTCGGGTCGATGAAGTCGAGCAGCGACTCTTTGGTGCGGTCGAGGTTTACACGCCGCACAGCGACGGTCACCATCTCCGCTCCGGAGGCCTCGATCGCGGCCCGCGTCTCAGCGCCATCTTTGTACTTCCCTGTTCCAACAATCAACCGCGACCGAAACGATCGTCCCGCAATGACCAACTCATCCATATCTCTAGTCTAATCGCCCAGAAACACAAACGGCCTGCTCCAGCAAAGGAGCAGGCCGATATGCGGTGATCTGTTTGGAATGACCTGAGGCATCCGTGTCGGATGGGCCTCGGCAGAAGCTGCCAGGACTAGAGCACGGACGCTCTAAGCCTCAGTCACCTCACGTGTTGTCGTGCTACTGGAACTTTCAATCTTCATAGGCTGGACCATCCTCCTTTCCCGTGTACTTCAGAAAGTAAGACAGATCGAATCCGCCGTCAAATCCGGCTGTGGATTGCGTCAAACGCGCTACTTCATGTACGCGCGGACAAGATCGATCAGCTCTTCGCCAAGCTCCGGGGTGAGTGCCTTCGCCTTCGGCCCAACAAGGTGCAGCCGAATGTGGTCTTCCAGAACTTCAGCCATCAGACCGTCGATGCCACCGCGTACCGCCGCAAGCAGCATCAGAACATCCGCGCATTCGCGGTTCTCAATCAGGCTGCGTTCGACCGACTCCACCTGCCCATGAATTCTCTTAGCACGATTGACCAACTTTGTGCGTTCACGGCTCGTTTCCATGCGCCCAATATACCCTACCGGGGTATATTACTTACAGAATCGAAACCGCGAAGGTTCCGCATAAGGTATCGGTATCTTGACACCGCTGCCGGAAAGGAGAATCCATGACCCTCTTTCGCAAACTGTTCCGCGAGGACGACCAGCACACCGTACCGCAGCACCGTGTGGCCTGTGCCATGCTGGTTACGCGCCGCTTTGTTGAGACTGTTGACGAGCGCTGTCCGCTCGCCGTCATCTGGCTGCCGCTTAACGAAGGCAGTGCTCTAGGCGACGACCCTGAAATACCCTGGCCCGTCTTTGGGATACTCCTTCTGGCGGGCCGTTCATCAACCCCTCACATTCGCTGCGTACCTTCCATAGAAAGATCCTCGACCGATGCCTTTGACACCTGGCCGAACCTACGTTCTCGCGCTCGCGCTGTGCCTGTCCGGCGTCCACTCTGCCGCCCAACAGCCGGCCGCATCGCCTGATGCTCCTGAAGCGGCAGCACCGCAGCTTACCGTCTTTCCACACCCTGATACTGCGCGCTACCTGCTCTCAGGGCAGGCCAATATCGTCTTCCAGTCGCATCCTGGATTCCATTCATCCTATGAGGGCGCGAACTCGCTGTTGGCGCGCGGCGAGTACAAGACGTCGCTCGTAGGCACGCTCTACGCAGGCTTTGTGGTTAATCCAAATCCGCGCTTTGAGACGGATGCGATCTTCGACCTGGAGTCAGCGGGTGGGCGGGGCATGTCCGAGGCGCTTGGGCTGGCAGGATTTACCAATCTAGATGTTGTGCGTAACCCGAACCTGGGCTCAACACCCTATGTGGCTCGCGTGCAGCTGCACCAGACGATCGGGTTTACGGATAAGCTCGTCGACCAGCAGCGCACGCCGTTCTCGCTGGCGACGAAGGTTCCGGAGCGGCGGCTCGATCTTCGTGTGGGCAAGATGAGCCTGCCGGATGTGATGGACATCAGCGGTCCTGGTTCGGACTCGCATCTACAGTTCCTCAACTGGACGGCTGACAACAACGGTGCGTGGGACTATGCGGCGGACACGCGCGGTTACACCTACGCGGCCGTCGCTGAGTACGACGACAAGGGCTGGTCAGCGCGCTATGTGCTCGGCTTGATGCCGACTGTTGCCAATGGCATTGACCTGCAGTGGAACCTGCATCGTGCAAGCGGGCAGAACGCAGAGTTCGAGTACCGCAAGACACTGTTTGCACTACTGCCGGAACGCTGGCTTTCACCGGAGCGTAAAGGCGTGGTTCGCGTGCTTGGCTACGACAACCACGCGAACATGGGAGACTATCGGACGCAGATCGACGAAGCACTTACGAAGCGCGCGAACGGCGATCCGAGCGCTGTGCCGGTGATTACGGCGCATCCGCTGCAGTCGACCGTGAAGTACGGTTTTGGCCTGAACTTCGAGCAGGAGTTGACTCAGGATGTTCGCGTCTTCGGTCGGTTCGGCTGGAACGATGGCAAGCATGAGAGCTACGCTTACACAGAAGTCGATCAGACCTTCGAGGTTGGTGGTGATGTCTCGGGCGCTCGCTGGGGACGCGCGAATGACAAGTTTGGCATTGCCGGAATTTCCAATGCAATTAAGCGCGATCATCAGGAGTATCTGGCGCTGGGCGGGCTAGGGTTCCTGCTGGGTGACAGCGCGCTGAGCTATGCGCGCGAGGACATTTTGGAGAGCTACTACACCGCGCACAACTGGCGCGGACTGTATAGCGCCTTCGATCTGCAACTGATCGCACATCCGGGCTACAACCAGGCTCGTGGACCGGTTGAGGTTTTCACGGTGCGGACGCATGTGGACTTCTAAGGTGGGTGCCCCCCTCCTTGTTTTTTGGAGGGGCGTTATAGGAATCAGTCACTTAGCGGAGTATCCCGGGGGTAAGTGATGATTCTGCTCGGGTTGCGGGTATGATATTGCAAACAAAAGGGGTTACTGGCAGGATGGGTGCCGGTTCTTTTAGGCTTGCGGTTTTGGGTTTTGAGTCTCGGGGTTGGGGTTGTCTTCCCCCTAGTTCAAGTATAGTTGGCCGAGCCGGAGAACATGCTTTTTGTTCTGTCGCGCTAAGCTCCGTTTTATGTGTGGCTTAGATTGCAATTCAAGCTCGTGGGGGCTTGACACTGTTTGCGGCGCGCTTGAGACGCAGACGGAAGATGATGCCGCTGTCGAAGATAGCAACGCCCAGTACTCCGAGGATGATGGCCGTTTTGTAGAGGCGGCTGATGGAACCGACGCGGGCGGATTCGGGGTGTCCCGGAGGATAGACGATCGGGACGACGGCAGCGGTGGGCAGGTCGGGGTCGTCGGGATCGGTACTGGTGGCGGGATCGATGAAGGTGGAGAGCTGGCCGGTGGGCAGCCGGAAGCGGAGATGGGAGACATAGACGACATCCCCCTTTGTGCTCTGCGAGGCTGAGTTGTCAGTCACAACGGCCTCAGCGCAGGACCAGGATCTGAAGACCCACCAGGTGTTTGCGGCTGAGACGGCAGCCAGAGCCAGCAGAAAGCCGCCAATCCACGGGAGGAAAGATGCGGTGAAGCGAACGAACCGGCTTCCTGGCGTTTGGATTTCTTGAGAGAGAGACATTCCTATATTCAACGATATAGGGCAGTCAGAAAGGTGGGAGATTCGGGCGTCGATATTCGTTCAGATGAACAGTTCTTTACAATAGCCGACAATATCAGTCCTATATACTCACCGGACGATGACGACCAAATCGCACACTACGCTTCGACTTCTTCGGCAGATCCACCTTTACGTCGGAATTTTTATCTCTCCGGCCCTGTTGTTCTTCGCCTTTACAGGAGCCATGCAGACGTTCAGTCTGCATGAGACGGTACGCGGCAGCGACTACAAGCCTGCCCGCTGGGTGACGGTGCTGGCGCAGCTGCATAAGAACCAGACGACGGTGGTTCAGCAGAAGAAGCCAGCGACGCCGGACAGGCCGAAGGGCGATGGAGGAGCGGACGCGGCCAAGGGAAAGCCTGCGGAGGCTGCGGCTCCAGTCGTTTCGAAGAGGCAGCAACATGTGCCGATGAAGATCTTCTTTCTGCTGGTGTCGTTGGGGCTGCTGACATCGACGTTGACCGGGATCTATATGTCCTACAAGTATGTGAGGAACCGCGTCGTGGTGACGGGCCTGCTGGTGGCAGGGGTAGTGGTGCCCTTGGTGCTGCTGCCGTTCTAATAGAGAAGTCTCAGGCTGTTCGTGACCTGAGCTGGGGATAGCGCCGATAGATACGGCGCTGATCGCCGGTGCTGAGTTGTTGCAGCGGAACAGGCTTGTCCTGCGGCCGTGTGCCTTTCTGGTTGAGCACGTTCATCAGGCTCCACTCGCGCTGCAGCCCCTGTGGCTCCTCAGCCTTGAGGTCGTAGCGGGTGAAGTCGATGGCGACAGGCGGGGTGTTCTTCTCCCAGTCATGCAGCAGAGCGAGGCGGAACTCACGGTTCATGAACCACTCGATCTCAAGGTTCTTCTCCGAACCGGGAGCGCCAGTTCCCTTTTCGGCGAAGCGGTAGTTGAGACCGGCGTTCGATGGCGTGTGCTTGCGCCACTCCAGCCCGAAGGCACCTTCGGTGATAACCTGCGTGTCGGACCAACGGTCATGAATGGATTGCAGCCAGTAGGTGAGATCCTCGTCGTGTCCGAGGGAGGTCTCCCAGATGGCTGTGACCCAGCCGAAGCCGTTCGTTGCGTAGCCGTTGTCGAAGTGGATGGCGGTGGTGTCCATCATCTCCCTGCGGCCGGCGGTGAGGCCGAGATTGCCGACGGACTCGATGGGGCCGACCCCCAGTCGGCTGTTGAAGCCGCCTTCGAAGCCCTGCCGGCGGGCGCTGAGGAAGTCGCAGGTCCAGCCGTCGAGGCAGACGCAGTCGATGAAGTCCGCTGAGCCCTGCGCGGGCTTGAGATAGTGCTCGCGGCTGGGGTAGTACGGGTAGCAGATGCCGCCGTCGCCATCGCCGTTGTCGATGCCATGCTGGCTCCAGATCTGCCCCTGGCAGACGTGGATGCCTTCGTCGTTGGCGAGGTGGCGCTGGTTTTCGGCGTCCATAAAGCCTGCGACAAGGGACTTCGGGCGGTAGCCGCCGCCGACCATAGTGGAGACCATGTTGAGCGCGTCGCGAATGGTCTGCCGCGTCTGCTCGCGGGTGTTGTACATGGGCGCGAAGTAGCCTCCGGGGATGAAGGTGATCTCGTCTCCGTACTTGTCGTGAAAGCTGGCGAGGAGATGGCGCGCTTCCTCGTAGTCTTTGCGTTTGTCGATGAGGGCGAGCCAGCTGATGGCCCAGGTCATCTGGCCGTTGGGACAGCCGCGGGCGAAGGCTTCGCGGCGGGAGCGGATGCGGGCAGGACTGTTGTCGGGCGACTCATCGAGGCCGATGTTGCGCGTGGGCGTGACTTCGATCTGGTTCACACGGACGATCGAAACATGGGTCAGGAATCTTCCGCACAAAGGAGTGACACTACTGGCAGAGGCCGGGGACGGTGCTCCCGTTGAGGATAGTGCGAGTGAGGCCGCCGTGCTCGCTGCTCCGCCAAGAAAACGCCGTCTGGTCAGGGTTCCACTCATCTATTGCCTCTCCTCTTCGCCCAACCACTGAATTTGTGGATACTGCAATCCACGGATGCGGCTAAGGTTTGAGGCGAGACAAGGATGCTCGAGTCGAGCGACAATAGCTGGCGAAAGAGTCTTTCAACGGGAGAACATTTTCTATGCTGAATCGCCACCGTATCATCTCTTGCCTGTTTGGTCTGCTGGTTCTACCGCTGCTGGCGACGACGGCGCGTGCTCAAGAGACGCCGGCCAGCTCTACGCCTTCGGCGAACCTGGCGGGACTGGCGCATGTGGCGATCCGAGTGCATGACCTGGATGCGGCGGTGACGTTCTACGAGAAGCTGGGATTTGTGCGTGCGTTTGCACTGTCGAAGGACGGCAGAGTCTATGAGGCTTTCATCAAGATCAACGACCAGCAATACCTTGAGCTGTATCCCGTGGATGAGAAGAACACGCAGCCGGGGTTTCTGCATGTGTGTTTCTATGGCGATCATCTGCAGGCTGCGCACGACTACTACGTACAGCAGGGGCTGACTCCGAATGCGGTGCGGACGGCGGGTGCGGGGAACCTGCTGTTCACGATGCCAGGCCCGGCGACTCCGACCGGGCCGCAGAACATGGAGTACACGCAGTACATGCCGGGGTCTCGGCATACGAACGCGATTGGGCAGTTTTTAGGGCCGGACCGGATTTCAAAGAAGCTCGTGGAGGTCGCGATTGCGTTTGATGATCCGGCACAGGCTGCGGCGTTCTACAAAGACAAGGTAGGCTTTGTGCCAGAGAAGCATGATGTGTTTGCGCTTCCGGGGAGTGCGAGCGAGGCGATTCGTGTGGTGCCTTCGAGTGGTTTAGGGATGCAGGCGGATATGGTCTTTGCTGCGGAGTCAGGTGCGGCCGCCACGCTGAAGAAGCGTGGGGTTGCGTTTACGAAGGGGGCGGCGTTCGGCGAGAAGAGTGATCTGACGTTGACTGATCCTGATGGTAATTTGGTGGTGCTGAGGGTGGCGAGGTAACTGGCGGGCTCATGCCGCATGGGCGGAAGAACTGCAGGTCTCTCCGCTTCGTCCGCAGAGGCGCGGACTTCGATCGAGATGACAGATTTATGTCCAGGAAAAAGGAAACGGCTGCCGGGGAGGGCAGCCGTTCTGTTGTTTGAAGATGAGGCTTAGCGGTGTCCGCCGCCGTGACCG
>CAJCIM010000096.1 GCA_903970395.1 Acidobacteriaceae bacterium | reverse complement strand
ACCGACACCTACTCCTGGCGCTACGCCTTCTACATCAACATCCCCATCGGGCTCCTTGCCCTGTACATGATCAACACATACATCAAGGACCCCGCTTACATCAAAAATACCAAGGTGCCGCGCTTCGACAACCTCGGCTTCGGCGCGCTCGTCGTTTGGACAGGTTGCCTCCAGGTCATCCTCGACAAAGGTCAGGAAGTCGACTGGTTCGGCGCCACCTGGATCCGCTGGGCCACCTTCGCCCTTGCCGTCTCCTTCGGCATATTCCTTTGGCAGTCCATCTGGGGCAAAGATCCGCTCGTCAACCTACGCGTCTTCAAAGACCGCAACTTCGCAGTTGGCTGCCTGCTGATCTTCATGTTCGGCGTTGGCATCTACTCCACGGTCACCGTCCTGCCGCTCTTCTACCAGGAGCTCCTCGGTTACACCGCGTTTACCGCTGGCATCGTTGTCGCCCCACGTGGCCTGGGAGCCATCTGCGGGATGCCGGTCATCGGCTATCTCTCCAATAAAGTTGACCCGCGCTACTTGCTCACCTTCGGCTTCGCAGTCTTCGGCCTGACAACCTTCTACTTCGGCTCCATCACACTTGGAGTCTCACCGACAACGCTCTTCTGGCCGATCTTCATCACCGGTTTCGGCCTCAGCTTCGTCTTTGTCCCCATCAGCACAGCCTCCTACGGCACGCTCAAGAACGAGCAGATCGGCAACGCGAGCGGCATCTTTAATCTCATGCGTAACGTCGGCGGCAGCATCGGCATCTCCATCGCCAGCACACTGCTCACGCGCCGCTCCGACGCCCACCAGAACGAGATCGCCAACTACGTCCCCACCACGGGCAACGCCTTCCAAAGCTCAATTCACTCGCTTACCAGCTTCTTTAGCAGTGGCACAGGCAGCGGTACGCTAGGACCCGCCAGTGCGGCCTCAGCCGCTCAGGTTACGCTTTATGGTCAGCTTCAGCGCCAGGCCCTTAACTGGGCCTTTGTCGACGTCTTCCGCTGGCTCTCACTCCTCTGCGGCCTCTGCGTCTTCCTCGTATGGCTGCTCAAGAAGGTCAAGCCCGGCAAGCCGCCCGCCGGGGCACACTAAAACCCTGTTGATTTGCTCTCCGCCGGTTTGTCATCGCCAGAACCCTTGACATCGCTCTTACCATCCGCAGGCTTTCCTTCGATGATTGGAGGCACCGGCATATCGGCCGTCAGCATCGGCGTCTTCTTATGCCACTCCGTCGCCTGCTGATACGCATGTGCCAGCGCCAGCAAACGTCCCTCCTGAAAGTGCGGCGCCGCAATCATCATTCCAATCGGCAGCCCACTCTTCGAGAAGCCACACGGCAGCGAGATCGCAGGGACGCCATACACATCGAACGGCGCCGTATTCGTACAAGCCGACGTCCCATTGAACCAGTCGTAGATCTTCTTGTTCGCCTCCGTCCCCGCGCTCTCCAGCGCCAGCGACTCGTTGATCTTCGGCGGCATATTTCGAATGGTCGGCACCACGACCACATCGAAGTCCTTGAACACACCATCGATCGTCCGCCGCATCACCGCTAGCCGCTCCCGGGCCCGCGCGTCATCCGCCGCCGTAGGCCCCTTCGTCCCTGCCGGTGGATTCATCAGCCGCTCAAACCGCGCCTGGTCCGGCTTCATGTACAGCAACCCGTACTTCCGAATCAGGTCCTCGTGATACGCCGAAGCATCCCCCAGGTCACGGCTTACCAGACTGAACTCCATCAATGGCGCGTCGGACGTCACACCCTTCGTCATCTTCGTCAGCACCGCTAACGCCGCCTGAATCGCCTCACTCACCTCTGGTTCCACGTGGTCATAAAACGAAGCTGGCGTCCCAATCCGCAGATCACCAATCGGCGTCTCTCTCATCGCCTTCACGTAGTCGACCGGCTGGCTCTCCACGCTATAAATGTCCTCCGCGTCATAGCCCGTCATCGGCCCCAGCATCAGAGCGACATCCTCCACTGTCCGCGCCATTGGCCCGCAGTGGTCCAGGTCCGCCGCGCACGGAATAATCCCTTTGATCGAAACCAATCCCACCGTCGGTTTCAGCCCCACAATCCCGCACCACGCCGAAGGCACACGAATGCTGCCACCCGTATCGGTCCCCAACGCCCCGTAGCAAAGGTCAGCCCGTACCGCCGCACCGGATCCCGCAGAAGACCCACCCGTCACCCGGTCCAGCTCCCAAGGATTCCTCGTCGGCCCAAAGTATGAGACATCGCCCGTACATCCAATCGCAAACTCGTGCAGGTTCAGCTTGCCCAGGATGATCGCACCCGCCGCCTTCATCTTCGTCACAATCGTCGCGTCTTCAGTTGGTACGCGGTCTTTGAACATCGGACTTGCCGCCGTCGTCCGTGTCCCGGCCGTATCGATGTTGTCCTTCAGCGCAATTGGAATTCCATGCAGCGGCCCGCGAAACTTCCCTGCCTTCTGTTCGGCATCCAGCACCTTGGCCTG
This sequence comes from Acidobacteriaceae bacterium, assembly GCA_903970395.1. GTDB lineage: Bacteria > Acidobacteriota > Terriglobia > Terriglobales > Acidobacteriaceae > Granulicella. The sequence continues at coordinate 48,480 of CAJCIM010000096.1, read as the reverse complement.
CGCCAGCGCCTCCCGACCCATCACAGTCACATAGGCATTCACCTTCGGATTGATGACCGTGATCCGTGCCAGCAGCGCCTCCACCAGCTGCGTCGACGTCACGCCCCTGCTGTGGATCATCTCCGAAACCTCGGTCAGTGTCTTACCCGTCAGCGCATCTCCACCCGGCTGGCTGGCCCACAACGGCCAACCCTGCATCACACTCTCCGCGACCACCGCACTCCCACAAAGCTTCGCAAACCCACGCCGACTCAATCTCATCCGCATCGCTCCTTGAGCACCCGTATAGCGCCTCGCGAATAGAGCGACCCCCAAACCACACCTTCATCGAGCGGAGAAATATCTCCACTCGACCGCGCAGAATCCGGGTCTACCTCTAGAGCGTTGCTGTGGTGCTGTGTTCCGTCAGCTTAGCGGCATTCCCCCGTATCCGCAACTCTGACTACGAAACACACCCAACGCGTTTTTCATAACAACGAAACCGAAGCCCCGGCCGGAACCCCAGAGAAATCTCGCCCGCCAAAACGTACCCCAGCTTCGGAAAGAGCCGCTGCGTCGCCTCGTTCTCCGTATTTGTATCGACACGCAGTACCTGGATACCTCGGCCTGCCGCCACCACTTCAGCCTGTAGCATCAATGCCGCAGCAATGCCCTTCCCTCGAAAAGCAGGGTCCACCGCCAAACGGTGAACGACGATCGCAGCCTCATTGATATCCCAACCCACCGCGGCGTACTCGGGCTCCTGGTCCGCAGTGATCGCGGCGACACCCCCGACCTGTCCATCGATCTCTGCAGCCCATAGCTGTCCCTGTTCAACATCCTTCTCGAAGACCGCATCGTTTGGATACCGGTCATCCCACTGCAGGTTCCCACTTGCTCGCATGAGCGGAACGACACGCCGCACAAGCGCCATGATCGCAGCAACATCTTCCATTCTCGCTCTTCGTATCTGCATCGTTCCCCTACCAGTCGTCACTGGAAACCTACAAAGCCAAACGCAGCAGCGTCTACAGCTTCAAATCCATGAACACATCTGCGCGCGCATAATCCATCTTCGGAAGTTCCGCCTGCGGAACATGCCGAAATCCCACCGACTCATACAGGTGCACCGCGTTCTTCAGCTTTGTGCTGCTGCCCAGAAACAACGACTTTGCCCCCATCGCCCGCCCCTCTGCAATGCAATGCAGCAGCAGCCTCCGCCCGATCCCCTTGCCTTGCGCCAGGGGTCTAACGGCCATCTTCGACAACTCATAGACACCATCTCCCATCGGGATCAGCGCAACGCAACCCACCTCTACGCCCTCAACCCACGCCATGAACACACGTCCTCCCTTTGCCAGGATCTTCCCCTCAGGATCATTCAAGACCTCGCGGTCCTTCGCCTCCATTGCGAAGAACTTTGTGATCCACTCCTCATTCAGCACGCGGAACGCCGTCATGTCGTTGCCACTCTCCACCGCGCAGATTGTCACCTCGTCATCCGCACCAACCGGCTTTACTGCTACTACCTCACTCGCTGCCGCCATCGCTTGAGTCTCCATAAATCCAAGTCTCTGCCCTGACATTCCATCTGTCCAATATCTTGTTCAACTTGATTATGATCTTCAACATATGGATCGCGACATCGAGCTCCGCCACCTGCGCTACTTTATCGCCGTCGCGGACGAACTCCACTTCGGCCGCGCCGCTGCACGCCTGCATCTGGCCCAGCCTCCACTCTCGCAACAGATACGCCGTCTCGAAGACCTGCTCGGCTATCCGCTCTTCATCCGCACCTCACGATCCGTCCGCCTCACACAAGCTGGCGAAGTCTACCTCGAACGCGCTCGTCGCCTTTTGCTCTCCGCACAGCGCGACCTCGACGAAGCACGCTCCGTCGCCAAAGGAGAAGTCGGTTCACTGCATCTCGGCTTCGTCGGCTCGGCAGTCCTCACGTCACTACCCGCAATCCTTCGTGCCTATCGCGAACGCTTCCCTAACGTTGAACTCCACCTCAACGAGTCCTTCAGCTCCCGCGTTCTCGAAGGCCTGCAATCCGGCAACCTCGACGTTGGCATCCTCCGCGACGCTGATTCCGCTGAAGCGATACACGTCGAGCCGCTCTTCTCCGAACCCTTCGTCGCCGTAGTACCTGCGCACCATGCACTGGCCTCGCGCCGCACCATCAGCCCGGCCGCCCTGCGCGACGAGCCCTTCATCTTCTACCCACGCTCCGCCGGCAGCCGCGCCTACGAGAAGCCCTTATCTCTCTGTGAAGCCCACGGTTTTCGCCCACGCATCGTGCAGGAGGCCACGCACTGGCTCACCATCCTGCGCCTCGTCGGTGCCGGCATCGGAGTCTCCATCGCGCCGGCCTGCGTCATGCAAATCGACTCCGTCGAAAGCATCTGTATCCCCTTTCGCGGCGTTGATGTCCGCAGCCAGGTCGAGCTCGCATGGCGCAACGACTCCAATCGCTCCATGATTCACAGCTTCGCAGAGGTCGCCCGCTCCGTGCAGAGCAAATCCAAGCAAAGCAAATCGGCCAGCCATAAATAGCGCTAGCCGATGCCTTTCTTTACACTCTACTGTCTACTCTCGAATGTCTGCCTCTACTGGTTCACACCGCTCGCCAGGAAGCCGCCATCGACAACGATGATCTCGCCCGTCACAAACGAGCTCGCATCCGAAGCCAGAAAGATCGCCGCTCCGACATTCTCTTCGGTCTTACCAAACCGCTTCATCGGAGTCCGCATCAACAACTCGGCGCCACGGGGACTCTCATCCAGCAGCTTCTGGTTGAGCGCCGTCCGAAACACCCCCGGCGCAATCGCATTCACCGTTATGCCCTTATCGCTCCACTCCACCGCCAGCGACCGAGTCAGCGCGCCCACAGCAGCCTTCGACGCCGCATACGCCGTCACTTCCTTCAGGCTCACAAATGTGTTCAGACTCGCTACGTTGACGATCTTGCCGTAACCGCGCTCCAACATGTGCTTACCGAAGATCTGGCACGACCGCAGCGTCCCTGTCACGTTCGTGTCCATGATCGAGTTCCATTCGTCCTCAGGAAAGTCCACCGTCGGCGCGCGCTTGATCTTGCCTGCGCTGTTCACCAGGATGTCGACCTTGCCAAACGCTTTCACCGTCTCGTCGCAAAGCGCCTGCAGGCTCGCACGGTCGGCAACATCGCTCGTCAGTCGCAACGCCTTCACACCACGCGCTTCGATCTCCTTGGCAGCATCGTCCACCTGCTCCTGCCGACGGCTCGTCGCCACCACATTGGCGCCACTGTCCGCCAGACCCAATGCAATCGCCAGCCCAATACCCGAGGTTCCACCAACCACAACCGCTGTCTTGCCTGTCAGATCAAACAACTTCGATACCATCGTCTCTCGCTCCCTCTTTACTTCTTAACCTGTTCCAGAATCTCGCTGACAATCTCCCCCGGAGCTTTGTCATTTACCACCCGCAGCGCGTCCTTCGGCCTCTCCAGCGTCGCAAACTGAGTCTCCAGCAGCTTCGGATTCATAAATTCATGCGATCGCTGCGCCAGCCGCTCCGCGATCAATTCCTTCGAACCATCCAGCAGCACAAACTGTACTGAGCCTTCCGGCATCCCGCTCTCCAGCGTCTCGCGATACTTCGCCTTCAACGCGGAACACGCCAGCACACCGCCCTTGCCGCTCTGATGCCAGCCGCGCAGAACACCGTTCAGCGTCTCCAGCCATGGCTGACGGTCCTCGTCATTCAACGGATGCCCCGCCGCCATCTTGGCCTTGTTCGCCGCCGGATGATAGTCGTCAGCATCGGCAAACACCGTACCCATCCGCTCCGCCAGCAGCGTACCGATTGTGGTCTTGCCCGATCCACTCACGCCCATCAAAACCACGATCATCGCAACTCCGAACAAATACAATCAACCAACAATACCAGCACTGCACAAAGGCGCGGGACGATTACTCGCCCGCGCCTTTGCCGTATCTACTACCCCAGAAAGATCGGCTTGATATGCCGGTCAAACAGATTCGTCGTCACGTTCTTGGCAACAATCTCCTCATTCGCCTCAAGCGCCTTCAGATACTTGTCGCCCATCTTCGCCGCTACTTTGAAACCCACATGCAGCAGCTGACGGAAGCTCGGGTTGTACGCCGGATTTGACTGATCGTGCCGCAATGCATCGGTATACTGCGTGCTCGTCCAGCCATTCACCGTCGCTACGCTGGGCAGCTTCGCATAGTCGATATCGATCACCGTCGCATACGGCTTGCAAAGCTCTTCGGCATGGGCGAACGCCTCGGCATACACTTCCTTGGCAATCACCAGCCCATCGCCGCCAGCCTCAGCCAGTCCAATGATCTCCTCCAGCCAGGTCGTGCCGGCCGTCTTCACATGCACACCCGCATCAAACTTCAGCACGGCATCATGAATCGCCTTGTAGATCGAAAACTTGTCCGACCCCGAGTGCACGCTCAGCTTCAGGTTCTCCGGCAGTCCATAACGCTTCACCGCAAACGCAATCGTCGCCAGGTCTTCCTCAAACTCCTTCGTGAACTGCGCCACATCGCCGACATAATCGACGCCCTTGTTGAAGCGGCCCGTGAACTTCGGCGCAATCGTCTGGATCGGAATCTTCTCATCAGCAATCGCCGCCAGAATAATCAGCAGCTCTACCGGCGTCTGCGGCGCGTCGGTCTCGTCCATCGAGATCTCCGGCACAAACTTGCCTTCACCCTTTACCTCAACCAGGTGACGATAGATCTTCCCGGCGTCCTGCACCGCCGCCAGAAACTTGTTCGCAACGCCCTTCACAAACGCCACATCGGTCTTGAACGGCACAGCAATCCGCGGAATCGAAACCTCGCCAATCAGTTCCGAATGCCGTTCTACAAACGCGTCCACATCCGCCGGCGCCGCGGCCTTACCGATCTCCTCCGCCACATCCAGCGTGAAGAAATCGCACGGTGCAACAAAGCGATCAACCGTCTTCAGCGTAATGTGATCGGCATCCAGAAAGTACGGCTTCTTCCAGCCGAGCTCCTTCACCGCGGCATCCGCAGCCGCACGCGTCTGGCTCGGCTCCGTCCCAATGATCGTGTGTTCGCGGTTGCTCTTGTTCCACACGGGAACCACTTCAACGCCCGCGTCCGCAGCCTTGATGCACGCCGTCAACTGCGCCTTCGCCTGATGCGCAAACCGGTCACCCACACCCACCGAAAACCTCGGCAGCTTCAATCCTTCAGCCATCGTCTTCCACTCCTGAAATCAATACATATGGCGAGCATTGGCCCACAACATCGAACCAGGCTGCACGATACCGCCCTCAAGCATACCCCCATGCAGTCTGACCGCGCAAATGGAACGTCAGACAACATCATTCGTCAACTGTAGCGATTACTCTGCCGTGTTGCGTTATTCCTGAAAGCGTCCTTCATACGCCCAAAGCCCCAGCCCCGGATTCGATATGTAGAAGATCTCCTCGCCGTCCACCGTATTCCAACCGTCGGAAAGCTTCGCTGGATCGTACTTCGCGGTGTACTCTGCCAGGTCACCATACTCGAAGTGAACGCCCTCGATCTCGTCGCGAGTCAAGTGCCCGGGGCAGTACCGAATCGTAAACCGCCCCTCGCTCGACCCATGAATCAGGTGCGCCGCCGCACTCAGGTTACCTGCAAGCTCAGGATCATCCTTCACCGCCTGCAGCGTCGCTGGCGTTCCACAGTACCCATACCGACGAATCAGCTTATCGATCGTCTTGTCTTCTCCAAACTCGCGCACACCAGGGGCCAGCACAATCAGCTCGGCATCATCCGCCAGCGCCATCCGCGTCCGGTACACGCTCTTGTTCCCCAGCCACGTCGAGTGGAACTCATGCGGATCGAGATACACCACCGCCTTCTTCATCTCGCGGTCCATCATCAGGAAGTTGCACTTCAAACTCAGCGCGGCGGCCTTCTCAAAGCACTCCGTATCGTCGCCGATGTACAACCCGCGCATCACCAGCTCGCCCTTGTCGTTCTTGTTCACGACAGTCTGCACATACACAATCTGCGGCAGCAGGCTTCCAAAGTGCTCGCTCGCATAGTTCAGCACGCGCCGCACCGGAGTATCCGCACGCCCCATCATGCGTTCCATCCCATACACAGCACCCAGAAAATGTGAGCGATGAATCCCCATCACACCACCGGTGCCAATAAAAATATTCTTGTTGCCATTGGCCATGCCAACAACTTCATGCGGCACCACCTGGCCAATCGACAGAATAAGGTCATGTCCACCATCGCGCAGCAGCCTGTTCACCTGCGCCGGCCAAGTGTAGTCGAGTTTGCCCTCGCTCACCTCCAGCATGAACTCGCTCGGAACCTCACCCAGCGTCACGATGTCATCGCGCCAGTTGTGCACACGAAACAGATCACGCGGAGTCTTCCCAAACATCGTCACAATCTGGTGGTCGGGCATCGCAGTGTGCGTACCCAGCGCCGGCAGCACATCGACCAGCTTGTCGCCGTAGTACTCCCACGCCATCTCGGTCAGCACGCCACTCTGCGAGTGGAACCGCGTAAAATCTGGCGGCACAGCGAGCACACGCTTGCGCTCACCCAGTTTGTCCAGCGCTTCAAACAACCCCGCCTTGATCTCGGCGGGAGACATCTCAGTAGTCGGCGATCCTGCTGCAAAGAAGAGACTCATAACCCGACCATTCTATGCCCATCCTGTCAGGCAGCATCATTGCCCGAACTCTCTCCTTCGACCCGACCACCAAAGATATGTCATCTCGACCGAAGCGCAGCGTAGCGGAGCGACCTGCCGCTCCCCATCTCCCCGCGGATCTCTGATGTGCCAGCCTCATCGCATGAAGCGTGTCGGCCCACTCCTATCGCTCATGCAGCAGGCAGTGTTCGCCCTCGCTATCGGCGTTATCGCCTCGCTTTGCTGGTTCGTTGAAGTCCTCTTTCGAACCCACGTCCACGCTTCTATCGCCCTCTGTTTCATCCTCTACTCCGTCTTCCAACTCGTCAGCTTCATCGCATCCATCTGGATCAGCTATGACCTCCGCACAGGGATCGAGTCCGGGCGTTGGCCTGAAGCTGAGATTGGGGCCAGCACAGCTAGCCTAACCTTCGGTCGATGAATCTGCTGACGCTTCGCGGATATCCGCGATCACGGCGCAACCTCCGCAACCCTCCACGGCGAGGTCGTCGTCCAGCCCCGCAGCTCTTTCTCTGCCCACTCATTCGACTTCCCCGCATGGCAGCTCGTGCACGGGTTCGGCACGCCCGAGCTCTCCGTCAGGCTCGGTGTAATAAACCGGAACGTATGCGCATGGACGTAGTTGTCCTTGATCGTCGCCTCGATCTTCGGCATGTGGCACGCTACACACTCGCTACCTGCACTTCCTTCCGCATGGTGAGTATGTTCACTCACCGTCCCCTTCAGCCCCGCTGCGTTCTGTATCACCGCAGCATGACAGCTCAGGCACAGCTCGTTCCCCGGTAGCTTCAGGCTCGCCACATTCGCATTACTGTGTACATCGTGACAATCAAAGCACCGCAGCTCCCGGTGGTACATATTGCTCTGCACGAAGTCGTTCCCCTGCATCCGGTTCTTGTGCGCTGTCAGATCGGCATACTGGTAAAAGTTCGTCACACCCGGCTTCAGGTCCTCCAGCTTCCATACGTCCGCCAGCCGCTGCCCTGGTAGATATCCCACAGGCCAGTCGTAGACCTTTCCGTCCACCGACGACGCCACCGGGCGCCCCTGGCTATGGCACTGGATGCAGGTATCGTTCCCTCGCACGTAGTCCAGCATCTCCGGGTTCACGATGTTCTGCTTCGTCGGATGCGCCACATGCTCACTTCCCGGTCCATGACACTTTTCACAACCTACATTCCATTCAGTCACCGTCTTGGTCGCTATGTCATAGTTCACGGAGTGACAACCATCGCACGTCGGCCCTGTAGGCCGATCGAAGTTGCTGGGCCCATAGAACGGCAACCACCAGTCCGTGCCGGCCTCAGCGTGGTACGGCAGCCAGCGCTTCTTCGCCACATCCCACTGCGCCGGCAGCGGAAAGTAGTCATCTCCATGTTTGGTGAAGTACCGCTGCTTCCACCGGCTGCCGTAGACGAAAGCCACCTCATCCAGCCCAAAGGTCCGCACCGGATCGGCCTTCGTAAAGTCTCCCACCACTGCGTCGGGGTGCGCCTTCGGATCGCGGACGACATTCGCCATCCGCGTCTCTTTCCACCCCTTGAACTCTTTCGCATGGCAGCGTTCGCAACTAGCCGATCCCACAAACTTCGCCTGCTGAGCGACAGCTCGCCCCGTCAACATCGAGGCCACCAGCACCAGACCGACACTGGCGACCACGGACACCCACACCATGGCCATTTTTACGACTTGCTTTTGCACTGCTCACCCCACTCAAGACATGGCAATTCTAGTCATCCCAAAATGATGAGTTGTCACCAGAAGATGACGAACCATAAAGCTTCACCATAAGCACTAAGTTCGCCGTGGGCCGGGTCTCGCTTCTGAAACAAGAGTTTGCAGGATGCTCAAGACTCAATACCCTTGACATCATGATGCCCCTACTGCAAACATCATGATGTGCGCACAACCCTCACTCTCGACGAAGATGTTGCGACCCAGCTCCAGAAGGAGTCCCGCCGCTCGGGCGAACCCTTCAAGCAGACCGTCAATCGCATTCTGCGCAGTGGCCTTGCCCATGAAGCCGCTCCTGTAAAGCTGCCACGCTTCAAAGTCCGTGCACGCAAAATCGGTATCCCTCACGACTGGTTCGAAGGCTCCACACAGGACCTGCTCGACAGACTCGACGGCCCGCTCTCACGATGATCGCTCCCGACGTCCAAATCCTCATCTACGCCTACGACTCCGCGTCACCACAGCACGCCAGGGCCAGCGCCTACTGGAGCGATACCCTCTCTGGTCACTCACCAGTCGGCATCCCCATTCAATGCCTTCACGGTTTTCTCCGAATCCTCACCCATCCGGTTCTCGGCCCTTCCAGAATGCCCATGTCCGAGGCCTTCGATATCGTCGAAGAGTGGCTGAGACTGCCGCAGGTCAGACTCCTCGTGCCCGGTGACCGTCACATGACGATCTTCGCGGAGGCCATCAAAGGTTCCCGCGCGGCAGGCGGCTTCGTCTCCGACGTTGCGATTGCGGCTACAGTCATGGAATACGGCGCGACCCTGCACACGGCAGACCGCGGCTTTGCTCGAATACCCGGTCTCCGCTGGCACAACCCACTCCAAGCCTGATCCAGCCATCTACGCCATGCGCAAACTCTTCACGCTACTCGCCGCCCTTCTCCTCACCAGCGTTTCCCACGCACAAAGCTGGCATCTCGTCTGGTCCGACGAGTTCAACGGCCCCACCAACAGCCTGCCCGCCGCCGCCGACTGGAACTTCGAGCGCGGCTGGGGCCCGCAGGGAAACCACGAGATCCAGTGGTACTGCCAGCCTACCGAGCAGGACGGCCCCTGCCGCCCTAACAAACCCAACGCCTTTGAAGACGGCAACGGCCACCTCGTCCTCCAAGCCATCCACAACAACCAGCTCTGGAGCTCCGCACGCCTCAACACGCAGGGTAAGCACACCATTCTCTACGGCCGCGTTGAAGCCCGTCTCCGCATGGAACCCGGCGCGGGCTTCTGGCCCGCCTTTTGGCTCCTCGGCAACGACATCGACACCGCAGGCTGGCCCACCTGTGGCGAGCAGGACATCATGGAATGGGTGCAGAAATACGGCCCCGGCGCAACCTCATCCACCCTCCACGGTCCCGGCTACAGCGGCGGCAAGGGCATCAGCCACACCTTTAACTTCCCTACCCTCAACGGCACCGCCGGCCGCATCGACGACGGCAACTTCCACACCTACGGCGTGACCTGGTCCAGAGACCGCATCGAGTTCTACCGCGACGACCCCGCCAAACCCTACGCCGTCATCACACCGGCAGACCTGCCGCCCGGCACGCACTGGGTCTACGACCACCCATTCTTCGTAATCCTCAACTTCGCAGTGGGCGAAGCCGGTTTCGCCGGAACAGTCGACGCCACCACACCACCCTCAGGCAAGATGTGGGTCGACTACGTCCGCTTCTATCAACTCCAATAGTTCACGAAATGCTGTCAAGGCAAGAATCGCCCAACCCTTTCAATCGAAAGGGATTAGAAAAACATATTCAGCCTGCCCCGCAACCTATAATGAAGCTATAGGTCAGAAAAACGAACCGCCCGAATCCGTTTTGTGCCCACTGCACGGCACAGACTTCAACAAGTCCAAGGCTAACTGCAATCGGCTCAGGATCTTCGATCAAAAAGTATGGGTGGGGAGGCCCCCACCCATACCCTGTCCAGCTACAGCCGGTACGCCTTGCGTACCAGCCCAACCGTAAGATCGTGGATCAGTTCCACAGCCTCGTCCTCATCCAGCCGGTGTTCCGCGACCATCCTGCCCAGGAACGCACAGTCGACGCGGCGCGCCACATCATGCCGCGCCGGAATCGACAGGAACGCCCTCGTATCGTCGTTGAACCCAACCGTGTTGTAGAACCCAGCCGTCTCCGTCGCCGTCTCCCGGAACCGCATCATCCCTTCCGGCGAGTCATGGAACCACCACGGCGGACCCAGTCGCAAGCAAGGATAATGCCCCGCAAGGGGAGCCAGCTCCCGCGAGAACGTCGACTCGTCGAGCGTAAACAGAATGAAGATGAAGTTCGGCTCATTGCCATACTTCGACAGCAGCGGCCGTAAACCACGCACATACTCCGTCGGTGAGGGAATGTCCGCACCCTTATCGCGCCCGAACTTCTCATAAAGCTGCTGATTGTGATTGCGGATCGAGCCAGGATGCAGCTGCATCGTCAGCCCGTCTTCCACGCTCATGCCGGCAAGTTCGGTCAGCATCTGCGCCTGGAACAGCTCGATGTCGCCAGCGCGCGTCTTCCCTGTGTAGATGCGCTCGTACAGCGCAGCAGCCTCGTTCCAAGGCAGATCCGCAGTCATCGCCGTCAGATGTCCATGATCGGTCGCAGTCGCTCCATGCTCGATGAAGTACGCGCGCCGATTGCGCAGAGCCTTCAGATAGCCCTTCCAGGAGGAGACATCCTCGTTGGTCAACTCGCCAAGCTGCTTCAAGTTGTCATGGAAGCCAATGTACTCAGCATCTACCACTGAATCCGGCCGGAACGTCGGCAACACACGACCCTTCCAGCCCGAAGCCTTGATCTTCTTGTGTTGCTCAAGCGTGTCAATCGCGGTATCAGTTGTCGCGAGCACCTCGATATTGAACTGATCGAACAGCGCGCGCGGCAGAAACTCCGGCGTCTGCAACTCGCGGTCGATGATCTCGTAGTATTCGTCGGCGTTGTGCTCGCTCAGACGCTCCTTCAACCCGAACTGGTTCTCGAACGTGTAGTCGAGCCAGAGACGAGTCGGCGTGCCGCGGAATAGATAGTAGTGACGCGCAAAGATCCGCCAGGCCTCACGTGGATCGGCATCGTGCGGCTTTCCATCCGGCTTGGTGCCTTGTTGGGGCACGCCCAGCGACTCCAGGCTTACGCCCTGCGAGTACAGCATCCGGAAGATGTAGTGGTCCGGCTGCAGCAGCAGCGCTGCAGGATTCGGAAACGGCTTGTTGTCCGCAAACCATTGCGGATCGGTGTGCCCATGAGGACTGATGATGGGAAGGTTTCGAGCGCTCTCATATAGCTTCACTGCGATCGCGCGCGCCGCGCTCTCTGCCGGGAATAAACGATTTCCGTTCAACATCAAACTTTCTCCACTTCCGTCCACAAGCTTACTGCAGCAGCGTATCAAAGTCTTCCTGCATTGTCAGACAGGTTTGCGCAGTCTCCCGATGCGCGGAATATTTGTCGGTGTCATCCGAAGCTGGTCTACTAAAACAGTTAGCCGATTTCGTCATCGCACGATCTCGCAAATTACATCATTGGAGTCGAACGTCTTGCCCGAAAGCCTCGCCGCCGCCCACGTCCTCACCACAGCTGACTTCCACTCTCGCGTCCACGCGCTCAACCCAAAGATTGCCGTCTTCGACTGCGATGGCACGCTTTGGTCGGGTGATGCAGGTTCGGGATTCATGCACTGGTCCATCAAGAGTGGCCTGCTCGCACCTGCGCAGGTTGAGTGGCTCAATGGCCGTTACGAGGGCTACAAGCGTGGAGAGGTCTCCGAACTGGCTATCTGCGGCGAGATGGTGCAAGTCTACCGCGGCATAGCCGTCGAGACACTGCGCCGCGCCGCTGATGACTTCTTCCGCCAGCACATTGAGGCCAACATCTTCCCGGAGATGCATCAGCTAGTCGGTGATCTGCAGTCCAAAGGCTGCGACATCTGGGCGGTCAGCTCAACCAATGACTGGGTCATTGAGGAGGGAGTTACGCGTTTCGGCATCCCAGCAAACCGCGTGCTCAGCGCTCGTGTGGCGATTGATAACGGGCTCATCACCGAGACGCTGATCGACGTTCCCACAGACGAAGGCAAGGTGACTGCCCTGCACCGTGCGGGCATCACGGCTCCGGACGCGGTGTTCGGCAACTCCGTCCATGATGCTGCGATGCTGTCGATCGCGCGCGGCGCCTTTCCGGTGAACCCGTCAGCAGAGTTACTGAGACGCAGCGCGGTCGAGGCCTGGGCTGTGTATTATCCGGCTTCTGTCGCGCCGTAACCGCGTATTTCGACCGCACGAATCCACTCTGCTACCGGCATCGAACCAAACCGGTGCTCTCGAACGTCTACACTGAGCAGAGAGATCGTGAAGCAGCCTATACGCAAACTGACAGGACGACGACCAGCAGCTGCCATCCGGCCGCTACGCCGCGTCGTGGCTGCGCTGATCCTGCGCGGTGAAGGCGCTGAGCGAGAAGTCTTCATCTGCCAGCGCAGACCGGATCAACCGATGGGCCTGAAGTGGGAGTTTCCGGGCGGCAAGATCGAGCCAGGAGAGACGCCTGAGCAGGCGCTGGTGCGCGAGCTGACCGAAGAGCTGGGCATTACTGCGACGATTGGGCCTCGAATCACGACGATACGGCACAACTATCGCAATGGCGGTGTAATCGAGATCGGCTTCTTCGCTGTGCGCGAGTATGCGGGCGAGATGATGAACAACATCTTCCAGCAGATGCTTTGGACGTCTGTCTCAAAGCTTCCTGACTATGACTTTCTGGCTGCTGATCTGACACTGATCCGCGATCTTGCCGATGGGAAGCTGCTGTAGCGCCAAAGAGTTCGTCAGGGTAGAAACGCCGCAGCCTAAACCTTTTGTTTCCAATATCATACCCGTAACCAATTTTGAATCAGCTGTTTACCCTACAGATCACCCGCTAAGTGACTGATTCTACGATCAGCCTAGAAAATGGCCGGGGGGGTGGGTACCGACAGCCATAACAGTTGCGGTCGGAATGTCAGGCAAGTCGAGCTGCCCAGGCCGTCGACGGGTGAACGCCTGGAGTGCGCTCCAGCGTAGCCAGCTGGACGGCGAAGTTGCCCACGGTAGAGCATTCGGTGCCGACGCGGCGCACTTCGAGGCCTGTGGCCTCCGCAGTGAGGCGGTTAAGGAAGGTGTTCTGGCTGCCTCCGCCCATGATGTGGAGGCGGCGCAGCGGCTTGCCGGTGATGGCCGAGACGCTTGCCAGCACCTGCGCGTAGCGCGCGGCAAGGGAGTGGAAGAGGAAGGCCGCCATCGCGGGGGCATCGGCCGGATGGGTGCTGAGCTCCGGCAGGTTGCGGCGATGGAGCTGCGCGTTGATGCGTTGCGGCATACGGCCACTGAGGAGAAGGTCAGGATCGTCCACGTCGAGCGTGTACGGCAGAACCGCTGCGTGGCTAGCAGTCTCGACGAGTTCAGCGATATCGAGCTGCGCTCCCTCGGAGGCCCAGGTCTCCATGCACTGGCGCAAAAGCCACATGCCGTTGACGTTCTTGTGGAAGCAGATAGTGCTGTCGGCCCCGATGAGGTTCGTGAAGTTTTCATCCCGCGCGCGCTGTGAGTTGTTGGGCTGCGGGAGCAGCGTGCCAACGAGCGACCAGGTGCCGGAGCTGATGTAGGCCCAATCGTCACCGGGGTCAGGGATGGCTGCTATGGCCGAGGCGGTGTCGTGGCAGCAGGGCACGATGAGGCGGGTGTCTGCGAAGGCTGGCAGTGCGCTCAGAGGGCCGGTGAGCTGACCGATATCCGTGCCGGGGTTGACGAGCTCAGGCATCGCAGACGCAGGGATTTCGAGCTCACGAACGATCTCTTCGCACCATTCTCCGGACGATTGCTCGGTTGGCATGCTCAGGATCTGCGTGTGGCTGGCGAGAGTTCGTTCGGAGACGGGACGACCGCCTAGTGAGTAGAGGATGTACTCGGGCAGGTTGAGCCACGGCAGCGTGCGGACGCTGGCATCGTCTGCGAAGAGCTGGTAGGCGGTGTTGATGCGCAGGATGCCGATGCCGGTAAGCTCGCGCATGCGCTGGGCGCTGATGCGGGCGTTGAGGGACTCTTCGGCAACGACGGTGCGCTCGTCGCGGTAGCAGAAGGGTTTCGCGACTGGCTTGCCGTCTGCGCCGAGGCGGACATAGTCGACGCCCCAGCCGTCAACGGCGATGGAGCGGATACCTTCCGTGGCAATATCAGCGCACTTGCGCAAGCCATGGTCGAGACCGGCGAGGATGCCATCGAGGTTCCAGTGCAGGCCATCGGCGGTCTCCGCAGCGCCATTAGCGAAGCGGTGGACGAGTTCGATGTGTGGCATGTTGTCGCGCCAGCGGAGGAGAGAGACGCGGCAGCTTTCCGCGCCGAGGTCGATGGCGACAAGGGCGCGGAGGTCGGTGGGGGTGGGCTGCTCTGGTTGCATGACGATCGCCGTCCCTCCGGGGCTGAAGCCCCTTTTGATCTGCGAAAGGAACAGGGGCCTGAAGGCCCCTTCTCCCTCCGTTTTGGTGTTGACGTTTAGCGCAGGTAGGCTTCGACGAGGCCGCCGTCTACCGGGATGAGATGGCCGGTTGTGACGGGAGCCTTGGGGCCGCCTACGAAGAGGATCGCTTCGGCGCAGTCCTTCGGATCGATGGGAACGTGCGTGAGCGTGCGTTTGGCGTAGAACTTCGCAAGCAGGTTGCGGAGTTCGTCATCCGTGGCGGACTCGTCGAAGGCGATGTTGTACTTCGTCAGAGATGCCTTCACACGGTCGCGTGGGAACATGGTGGAACCCTTGACGACCGTTGCAGGGCTGATGCCGTTGACGCGCAGCAACGGTGAGTAGGTAACAGCTAGCTCGCGTACGAGGTGCGAGAGAGCGGCCTTGGAGACGTCGTAAGCCTCGCTGCCGCGCTTGGCGACCACCGCGTTCGCGGAGCTGGTTAGTACAACGCTGCCAGGGATTCCCTGCGCCGTGAAGACAGCCGAGGCCTCATCCGTGAGCAGGTAGTTTGCAGTGACGTTGATCTCCAGCGTGATGCCCCACTGCGCGTCGGTGATGATGCCGTCGGGCGACGACGGGAAGATGGCTGCCGTGTTGATGAGCAGATCGACACCGCCGAAGGCTGCGATCGTGGCGTTGAGTGCGGCCTTGATCGCGTCACGCTTGCGGATGTCAATGACAGTGGCGATGGCGCACTCCTTGCCGCCGATGGCCTTGCACTCGTCAGCGACCTTCTGCGCGGCTTCGAGCGAGAGGTCCGCGACGACGATGTGCGCGCCACGCTCGGCTGCAAGCAGAGCGGTCTCGCGACCGATGCCGCTGGCTCCGCCGACGATAAGAGCGATGCGGCGTGAGAGCTCCTTCTCAGGCGGCTGGCGGCGAATCTTGGCCTCTTCCAGAGCCCAGTACTCGATGCGGAAGGCTTCAGAGGGCGGAAGCGCAACGTAGTTCTGGTGCGTGGTGAAGGCTTCCGTCTTCGCTGCTGGACCGGCCTGTGGCAAAACCGGCGGACATTTGTCCTCATCCATGTGGCCTGCGCCTTCCATCACATGAATGGCGTTGGTGTAGAACTCGCCTGTGATACGCGACTCAGTCTTGTTCTTGCCGAAGCTGAACATACCGATACCCGGAATGAGGACGACGGTCGGGCTGGCGTCGCGCATTGCGGGGGAGTCGGGCAGAGCGTGCGCCTTGTAGTAGTCGGCGTACTCGGCGCGGTAGGTTTCGAGGGCTTGATCGATGAGAGGCTCGATGCCTGCGGGATCGGTCTTCGGGTCCCAGTCGACGAAGAGCGGGCGGATCTTGGTGCGGATAAAGTGGTCGGGGCAGCTGGTGCCGAGGTGGGCTAGCTTTTCTGCCGAGTGCGAGTTCACGAAGGCGAGCACATCGGGTGCGTCCGTGAAGCTGCCGATGACGCGCTGCTTTGCGGAGACGCGCCCACGGACGACGGGCATGATCTTCGTGGCGAGGGCCTGACGGTCGTCGTGCGAGGAGTGCTTTGCACCGCCGAAGCTTGTGGACTTCTTCACCGCGTGCTGCGCGATGAACTGGCCGATCTGGTCGATGATGGTGATGGTATTGAGGTAGCTTTCGCGCTGGGTGTTGCCCCAGGTGAAGAGGCCGTGGCCGCCGAGGACGACACCGTCGCAGCCGGGGACCGCGGCGACTGCATCGCGCAGCATCAGCGCGAGCTCGAAGCCTGGGCGCTGCCACGGAACCCAGACGATCTTGTGGCCGAACTGCTTGTTGAACTCTTCCATCTTCTGCAGGCCGTTGGCCGAGGCCGCAAGAGCGATGCCCCAGTCGGGATGCAGGTGGTCGACGTGTGGGAACGGCAGGAAGCCATGCAGCGGCGTGTCGATGGACGCTGCAACCGGGTTGTTGCCGAAGGTACAGAGCGGGTACATGGAGACGATCTCGTCTTCACGAGCAACGCCCTTGTAGCTGCCGGCGAGCGCGAGCACCTTGTCGAGGTAAAGCGTGGCGAAGCCGGAGCGCTTGATGCTGCCGAGGTCTCCTCCGGAACCCTTGACCCAGAGAACCTTCTTCGTCTGTCCGTCGAGCGGGTCGACTTCGTCGATCTTGGAGCTGGTGTTGCCGCCGCCGAAGTTGGTCAGGCGAAGATCCGAGCCAAGCAGATTGGAGCGGTAACGGAGGAGTTCAGGGGCGTCGAGCTTCGAGGCGACGGCCTCATCCCAGCGGTCTTCGAGGAAGTGGAGCTTGCTAGCGGTGGTCATATGTATGCCTGAGTGGTTTCCTGTGCGTCGCCAGCGACGGAGAGTCGGCGGCGGGGATGTCGATCAGAAACATTCTACCAATAGAACAACTATTCCTATAGGGATATAGTCCGCGGGCCGGGATACACACAAGAGAGAGGCAAAAGAAGGCCGCAGCTAGCGCGCTGCGGCCTTTTGAGAGGACTTTTTAGTGGTCGCGCGCTTCTTAGCGGGCTGTGACGCGCGGGGCGGAGCAGCAGCCGCGGTGAGTTGAGCCGGTGCCTGCAACATGACGTCGAGAGCACGGCCAGCGAGGTCCGGCGTGACGGCGCGGTGCTCGACGTAGTTGTAGGGCGGGACAGTTTCGCCGCGCAGCAGCGAGAGGCCGAGGTCGATGAGGCGAGCGCCGTAGAGCTGGACCTCATGCGAGATGGAGCCGATGGCCGGGCTGTTGGGGCGCTGCATCTCGCGGAGCATCTCTTCGACGCAGTCCTGGCCGACGACGGCGACGTGCTTTTCGCGGCCGAGTTCACGCACGGCGGCGATCGCGCCCATCGCGCTGGTGTCGTTGGCGGCGGCGATGAGGATGTGTTTGTCCTTGGGATGACGATTGAGGAAGTCGAGGATGACCTTGTAGCTCTTGTCGCGCATGCCCCGGCCATCGATGCGGACGAAGGACTCGACGGGAAGGTTGGGCAGGCGCGCCTTGACTCCTTGGAAGGCACCGGTGATGCGGCTCTGTACGAGTTGGCCCGCCTCTTCGATGTCGAGGCCTATCATCCAGTCCATCTTGCCCTCCCAGTAGCTGAGGGCGTAGTCGGCGAGGAGACCGCCAGCTTCGAGGCCCGCGCGGTAGTTGTCGACGCCGATGAAAGTGGCGCGGGGATGTGGGATGTCGACGGCGATGAGCGGTATGCCGGCCTCGGCGATGCGGTCGGCGATGATGGGAGCGACGTGCTCGTCGACCTGGAACTCGATGATGATGTCGACGCGCTCGCGAATGAAAGTCTCGGCGTTTTCAATGGCGACCTGCGGGTCGTAGTGGTTGTCGAGGACGACGAGATCGACGCCGACGGCTGTGGCGGCCTGGCGGAGGCTGGCGCTCATCGCTTCGGAGAACGGCATCTCGGCGCTCTGGCCGCCGAAGCCGAAGCGCAGCTTGCGCGGGCGCGCGATGTGCCGGTACTGGCGGTCAGAGCCCTGGCCGACGTAGCCACGGTGGACCAGCGTCTTGAGGATGCGGTAGACGGTGGTCTTGGAGATCTTGGTACGCTTGTGGATCGTCTCCAGCACCATCGGCTGGTTTTCGGTCTGCAGCAGTTCGAGGATGTCGAGCGCCTTGGTGAGGACCGGGATCAGATATAGGCGTCGTGCCTTTACTTTTGCGGGCATGGTTCCCTCGTGCGAGAAAACGTTCGTCTTCGGCGGTCGCAGGCCACGGTGGTCGCGGCGATGTAGCGGACGAGACTGGGTTTCCCTAATGGATTCTTCCTGCGGGAAGCATATCATCCTGGAGGGGTTGCGGGTACAGCGGAGTCCGGCTTGCGAGCGGACCGGCCGTCGACAGGAGGACCGTCGAAGTGGAAGACCTCCCTAAGTTCGGTCCAGTGGGAGCCGGGTGCTGCGTCTTCGACGGGCAGTTGCATGGGGTCCATGATCTTCCACCAGCGCTGGGTCTCGGGATCGGCGGCCATGCGGCGCATGTCGGCGGCGTAGTCGGTGCCGTGGTACTCGAAGTAGGCGAAGAGCAGGTTACCGCGCAGGAAGATGGAGTAGTTGCGGATGTTGCAGTCGGCGATGGTCTGGAGCACACCGGGCCAGACCTCGGCATGATGACGGACATATTCCGCTTCGTCTTCTGGCCTGAGGCGAATGATCTGTGCGTAGCGCTGCAAACTGCACCTGCTTTCCGTTACGACAGACTACAATACCTGATTCGAAATAAATTGCATATTGAAAAATTGCGCGATAGGGATTGGCGCTGGAAATTTGCTTCTCGTAAGAACCGCTTGCCGGGTCTGTCGTTTGGCGGGAGACGTCTTCATCGCACACTAACGGCCACGCATCCGGTGCGTCTAACGGACAACGTAAGTACCGTGAGACGATCGATGACGAAACGAATCGGCTATGGTCTCTTCGCCGCAGCTCTGCTGGCACGCGGCTCCGCTGGAGTAACGCAGACCACGCCGTCCACTGCGCAGAACGCGCCAGAATATAGCCTCCGCGTAAAGGTGGACGAGGTCGTTCTTACCTTCCATGCATCGGATGCCAATGGACGGCCGGTGAACGACTTGCAGTTGGATGAGTTACGACTGCTGGAAGATGGCGAGACTACCGGCACCATTGTTGGACTTCAGTCTCAACAGGACTTGCCGGTCCGCGCGGGACTGCTGCTGGACACGAGTGCGTCGATGCAGAGCCACCGCGTGCAAGACCGGCTGATCGCGATGGACTATGCACGGAAGGCGATGCGACAGACGACGGATGCTGCGTTTGTGATGAACTTCGGGCACTCCGTGACGCTGATGCAGCCATGGACGCATGATGGCGAGGCGCTTGCGCTGGCAGCGCGTGAGATAGCTCCCAGAGTCGGCACAGATGGCACGGGGCTGTTCGACGCGATCTTTGAGGCATGCCATGGGCAGTTCGGCGGGATCGACCATGCGGCGAGCGGAAACTTTCTGCTGTTGTTCACCGACGGTGAGGACAATGCGAGCTTTACGACACTGCAGGCCGCCGTCGATATGTGTCAGCGGAACAGCACGGCGATCTATGCGTTCCGCGCTGGAGGTCAGGATGCAGGAGGTTCAATTGGGCCAGCGACGCTTGCGCGGCTGACACAAGAGACGGGAGGGCGCGTGTTTCCTGATGACGACCCACTGGAGCGAGTGGACGCCGACCTCAAGACGATCGATGCGGATCTGCGCAATCAGTATCGGTTGATCTACAGACCAGCGGCGCTGAAGCACGATGGGGTGTTCCATCCGATTGTGTTGCTGGGGCCCGACAGATTGGCGAACGTAACGATGCGTAACGGGTACTACGCGCCTGTGCATTGAGCTTTCTACGGTTACAGGCTGTAGATACGCGAGGCGGTTAGGCCTTCGATCTGTGCGCGCTCGTCGATGGAGAGCGGCGCGAGCCATGTATCAAGCGTCTGCCACCACTGTATGTAACTTGAGGCCACGTTGAGAACCGGCCAGTCGCTGCCTGCCATCAGGCGTGAGGGGCCAAAGGCTTCGAGCACGATGTCGAAGTAGGGCTGAAGCGACGTGGGTGACCAGGAGTGCCAGTCGGCCTCCGTGACCATTCCGGAGAGCTTGCAGGCGACGTTAGGGCGGCGGGCGAGTTCTCGGATGTTCTTTGTCCAGTTGTCGATTTCACCAGCAGCGATAGCGGGCTTGGCGATGTGGTCCAGGACGAAGGACTGCGCGGGATGGCGGTCGACGAAGCGCGTGGCCTCTTCAAGCTGGCGCGCGAAGATGAGGATGTCGTAGACAAGACCGGTGGCTGTGAGCGTTTCAATGCCACGATTGAACGCTAGTGCGTCGAGGAAGCCGTCTGGCTCGCCCTGTACAACGTGGCGAAGGCCTTTGAGGTGCTTATCCGCACGAAGCGCTTCGAGTGCGGAGGAGAAGGTATCGGCGGCGATGTCAGCCCAGCCGACGACGCCGCGGATGGGGGGATTTTGCTCGGCTAGCTTGAGCAGCCAGTGGGTCTCTTCAAGCGTTTGCCGTGCCTGGACGGCGACGGTAGCTTCGACTTGTACCGCAGCGCAGACCTCGTTGAGGTCCACAGGCAGGAAGTCACGACGCAGGACCTGCATGGAGTCGTCGATCCAGCCGTAGTCCGCCGAGGTGTACAGCCAGAGATGATGATGAGCATCAATGCGCAAGAACAACCTCAACAAAGATGCGCGGGGAGCGCTTGAGGCGAAAGGAAGGACTTGGTGGAGCAGAGAGGGATCGAACCGCTAATCTCCTCGCTGCGAAACAGCTCCACAACGAATCTTCCATACGTTAGCACAATACTTACGGACACAAAACTGCGGAAAACGAGCTATCGAAATCCTTAGTGTTCCCACGCCGACCCGCAAATCAACGCGGCACGGATAATATCTCGGCGTGGGAGAGCTGGGCCATTCACACCACAAGCGGACTACGGCTGGCTTGGCACCGCAGATGGATCGACGTTACCGGGTAGTGGTAGACGAAGCGTCAGAAGGAAGTCGATAACCGCTTGCTGATCTGACGGAGCGAGGGCTTCGAAGGCGTCGATGACTGGAGCTGCCTCGCTGCCTCCACCAGTTTTCGAATCACCGTGCATCAGGATGGCGTCCCGCAACGTAAGCGCACGGCCATCGTGCAGCCACGGCCCGGTATCCGCAACACCCCAGAGCGGCCGCGTCATGAACTCCTGCGCTGTAGTGACGATGCCGTTCACATCCGTTCCCTGTGTGGGGATAGGCGACGATCCACCGGGAATCGTCCCAACGGGGTCAGAGAGCGCGCTGCCCATATTGTGGCGTTTCAGGTCGCTGAACAACGGGACATGAACGGTGCCACCTGAGCTGTACTCGGGCAATCGCGGCAGTTGATCAGCGGTGACATCAGAGTCGAGTAAGGTAAGCGGAATGACATAGTCCTGCCCGACCACTGTGGCGGTGTCCCCGGTCGACAAGCCTTTAGTGAACGCATTCGGTCGCTTTGCAACGAGGGGGGCACGAAGGCGACGGATGAGTGCTTCCATCTGTGTTGATCCGCTGACGGCCAAGGCCGACAAGTTTGGCTCAGCATCCAGGGCAGTCCTATTGGCTTCGTACCTCTTCACCACCGACAGACTTTCCGACGAGATGGAGGGAGTTACCAGGGCGCCCAGGTTTTTGAAACGCCCCTTTGCTTCCGTCGTGCCTGCTCCGTAGGCGGACTCCATAGGACAGGTAGTCGAACCGCTTGGTACGCCATTCGGGCAGCTTGATGGCGAGACAGGCCATGTAGCCGGATTGTCTGGATCAATCGGTGGCGCGCTCTCATCGATAGCGTTGGTTGGCCATTCAACCAGCATCTTCGGTGTATAGAGCGGCAGGTTCACTACGTGGCACCGCGCGCACATATTGATGGGTAGCGCTTGGGGCACTACCAAAGGGATACCCGAAAAGATAAATGCGCCCTGCTGTGCCGAAGAGGACATCGTGAGTTGAACGGGCGGTCGTGTCATTCCGACAAACGCGACCATAGCGGTCACCTGGCCGATGGTCACCTCGGGATCCGTCGCTGGCGTGCCTTTGCCATCACCATCGCAGTCACACATAGCCACTTTCTCGAACGCCTGCATACTAAAGTGGAAGTCCAGCGCGTCGCGCACAAAGTGACGCAGGCTGGACGAAACGCCCTTCCACTGAAAGGGCCGGATTACGAGATCGCAGGAGACACCCTCCACCTTCGTTACGTCATCGGTATATCCATCTTTACCACCGATGTTGATGGCGTTACTTGCCGCTGGACAAGTATTCGGGTCGGCGATCACTTTAGCTTGGCTATGGGCGGTGTAAATGGTTGTAAACGTTCCGAAGGAGACGAACTTGGCCGAGAGTTTTTGCGTCACAAGCGTGCCTGGAGAGAGTTTTGCTTTTAATCTCGCCAGGTCGCGCTGCACAAACAGTTCATCGGTCATCTCATCGCCAACCGCCTGCTGATAACCGCTGCCAAACACTGCTGGCGGGTTTCGGATAAAGAGCGTCTGCAGATCCGGATACAACGGGTTGATAAACGCGTTGCTGTTGCTGCCTGCAGACCCAGCCACCCCGTAAGGTTTGCGCATCATTGCGCCGCGCGCGTCGATATTCTTGTTGATGGTATAGCTACCCGTAGAGTTGTGGCACTCAAAGCAACTCTGCGAATCGAGGCCGTTCAACCGCAGGTAGGGATAGTTCTTGGTGTTGGGATTGGGATTGAAGACCTTGCGCTGGAGCGCTCGGGGGCCGTTCACACCTTCCCCGTAGCCGTCGCCTGTTTTTGCCACCGGGTCATACGGTTGGAATGGTGTCGTCCAGAAGTCTCCGCCTGAGCGCAGAACATCCTTCAACGAGTAGTGGCAGCCCGTGTCGGTGGCGATCAAGCAGCTCTGCAACAGCTTCGTTTGATCTATATCAATCGACGGCTGGAAGACGGGGGCCTGCGCGCCAGAGGAAATATAGGTGGAAATGCAAAGGATAAGCAGGAAGGTAATGCGGGTGATGTTTCTCAGACTTTCCATGCCGCGTATCTCCATAACTCATTGAAGTGGAGGTTCTGATATGCATTACACAGCGCCTTGCAGCAAAGAGACTGGTACCCGAAGACGGCAGCCCTTACACTTCGAAGTTGTCACAGGGAACTGACAACTTCCCTGTGCAGGCGACGGATCATTGACCTGTTGCTCTATCAAAGACCTTGAAGTATTTGTAGCCTGTTTGAAAATTAGAGATATCGAAATCGGTGCGGCCATCCAGTGCGAGGTCTGAGAGGATGCGGCCCAGAATCGGGACGAACTTACCCGCCCAACCGGTAGCATAGAGAACCACATCTTTATTGCCAGGAACGCTAGGGGGTGCGAAGTCGATGAGTAGCTCTTTGTTCTTGATTTTGCTGAGCGCAACCAGGCAAGTGGACGTGAACTCGGGTACGGGATTGAGGCCAGTCATGTGCTGGCGCACCCAGTCCGCAGTAAAGGCGAGCTCCCGAGGATTTGGGACGAAGGTGCGCTGTTCGGGTGAATCAAGTGGCTTGATCACGAAGTCGGAGGCTACGCGAATATAACCGGGATAGTTCCAACTGACCTCAGGAAAGCCGTAAAACTCGTTGCCGTTTTCGCCATTAGGTTGCTGGAATACAAACCAGGTAGGGTACTTCACGGGTGGACCTTGCACTTTATAAAAGGCGCTGGCCATGTTCCAGTAGGTGGCTTCGATATGAAAGCCGAGCAGGTGAAAGACGCTGTTGGCGTAGGGACCGGGAGTAAGGACAAGTTTTGCGGCAGAGAAAACTCCAAGCGGAGTGGTGACATGAAATTTGCCATCTGTGCGAACGATGTCTGTCACAGGGGCATTGCTCTTCATTGTGGTATGGACCGAGTTCTGGTTAGAAGCCAAGAGGGTTTCAATGGTCGCCTGCAGATTGATGCTCGCCCCTTGCGCCTGGAAGAGCCCTACATAGGGCTCTGGCAAGTTCCTGAAGGGATATTGCTGCTCGAGAGCCTTGCGATCAAGAGAGGTGTAAGAAACGCCTTCTGCCTTCAGAGCGGCTTCCGCCTCTGCGATGTTGCCCTCGGAAGTATGGACCGATGGATCACCGAACCAGAGAGTCCCTACCGTATCCAGCAGAGGAACGGAGGTTAGCGACTGCAGTTCATCCCAGAAGTGGATGGACTGCTTGACCAGCTTCACCATGTACTGTTCCGGGTAGGGAATTCGAAATTGACGAGAGACACCAGCAGAACTGCCGAGTTGGTTGACGAAGGTGAACTGCTCAAGCAGCAGTGTTCGTGCGCGTCGTTTGCTGAGATGGTAGGCGGAGGAAAGCCCGATCGGGCCACCTCCAATGACGATGACGTCGTACTCATCGGAAGCGATCATCTTTTCATCTCTCCTGAGATGGTTGCGCTGGTATTGCCTCAAGAAAATTAAGCGCCATTTCCTGAGATGTTCTAGGCCGGACGATTCGACAGAATGCCGTTTTCTTGGTGGGAAAACGGTTCAGACAGCGAAGGCCCGTCTCCTATGACTTTAGGGAATTACCCTCGTCAGACGGAGTGCAAACAAGGTGATAGTCCCCGGCGTAAGGATCGGCCGGCAAGCCAAAAAAGTCCTCGAGGACTGACTGCGCGGTACAGAACGCACCCTCAACCCATGCCTGGTCGAATGAGTAGCAGGAACCGATAATGTAAGTCTTCGTCTTGTTGTTGCCGAAAATCTTGGCGTATGGTGCACGCACGTTGTCCATAGCCTTGCAGATGTTGTAATGAGCGGCCCAGCCATGGTATCCACCCCCAAAGGGGTCTTGCCCCCAATCCTGAAAATAAACCGCGCTGGGCAACGGAACTCCTTCGACAGGAATTCCGTGGATGTCCGCAAGCTGTTTGAGCAGCAATTGTGAGAGCGCGGACTTCGGATCGAGTTGGGTCGGGCCGTGAAGCGGTTGGCGGATAGAAGAAGGAGGGACAGTGTAATCGCCCGATACTTCAACCTGACGCCAGAAGTCGGAGTAGTTCATGTCGTCGTAACTGGCGAGCAGAACATAGGGACCGCCTTGATTTCCCGGGCCATTGGTAATGTTGTTGCCGAAGTAGTAGACCTGCCTGAGCGGGAGGTCTGTGATGGTCGCTCCTCCGACTTGCTGCCCCGCAGCCGGCGGAGGCTGAGGGGCATCGGCCGGCCATCCCAGATTGGGCGGATAAGCGCAGGCAGGGCTGCTCCACCATGGCTCATCGAAGACCATGATTGTCTTGATGGCGGGTTGATCGATTGAAGACTCAAGCCAGAGCTTTACCTCTGGTCGGTTGAGCATGTAGTTATCCGAGCATCCTTCAGCGACAATCTCCAGGGAGCGGCGCGGCATAGCGAGGAATAGGTAATCCGCCGTGACGGCCGACTCTTCTCCACGCTCGTTGGCGAAGGTGCAGTAGGTTTGGGTGCCGTCAGCAGATTCTTCGAGCGAGATGAGCCGCTGACCGTAATTAATTGTTCCTGCCGTAGGAGGAGGAGTTCCTACCGGTGGGGGCAATTCTTCCGGAGGCATACCTCCTGCATGATGCCGCCCTTCCCCGGTCTGCCCCCCGGTCTGCTTTCCAAACTGCTCGATAGCCGCTGCCATCGCAGTGAAGAGCACACTGTAGCCTCCGTCGATCCGTTTATAGCTGGTACCGGAACCGTAATCGTTATTGGCCTGCATCGCATCTGCGGAGTTCCAGTTGATAACGTTGGACGTATAACCGGTGCCATCAGCAGAGTAGTCAAAGCCTTCATCACCGAGTTGGTCGTAGAGCAGATTCCAGTAGCCTATGTCGTGGATGGGTGTTCCCTCAGGAAAAGCGAGGGTTGCCGACCCGGATGGTACCTTTCCGGTCGCGTAATACTGGCACCACCGCTTACGATCTGTATTGGTGCCACCCAGATCCGGGGCGAAATTCGCCGCAATCTGACCAAGTATGTTGTCCGCCGTGATAGGGGTACAGGGTTTGGTGGGAGGCGGTTGCTGAATTTGTCCGATGAAGTCGAAGAACTGCTTGGTAAAACCATACGGCAATCGGTAGGTCGATTGAGGAGTCAGGGTATTCTCGTACACATTGGTACCGCGCAGGTAGTAAAGACGGTTCGAGGATTCCTGGAATTCGCGAACTTTCTCCTGCAATCCGAGCTGGAGAATCATGCTTTGTACAAGAACGTGGCCCTCGCATTTGGTAGCTGGAAGCTCTGGGAAGTTTGGGTCTGCCGCGAACCGCATCCCGCCAAGTTCGACATAAAGTCCCTGCTCCTTCCATTCAGGTGGTTCAGGGAAGGTGTACGTGAAGATGCGTCCACCGGGTCGCTCACTCCACTCGAAGATCTGGACTGTATCGGCAGGCTGCAGCTTGCCCGATGTAAGAAGTTTGTAGGCGGTATAAAGGCCAGAAGGTCCAGCTCCGACGATTACATAGTTTGCCACGGCGAGTCCTCTTTCAAGAGAGTTGTAAATAAGAATGAATTCACTGTGACCACCTGGCCGAATCGCCATTGGAGATCAAGTTTTGGTTTGCGGTATCTAGAAGAGAACAACGGCAACCGAACAGGATCAGAGTTGTTGAGCAGCAAAATTGATTAAAAATACAGTTGTCCATTGCGCCGGGAAGGCTATCCGGAGGCGCGGGGTGACGATGCTGGAAATCGGTGATCCGCGCATCTTCACAGCATGTAACCCACGGCATGCAGGCGGCGTGTGAAGCACTTCCTCGTAGACCAAGGAGGGGATGGAATCTACGATCTGAAGTTTTGTCGCCGACCACGACACGTGCAGGGCGCACGGTAGGCTGGAGACTATCGAGTGTTGGAGATCAACGACTGGCTGCAGGATGGCGCGGAAGCCCTGCAAGGGGATATGAAACTTCTGGACGATCTTGGGCCCAAATCTATTCATGTGACTCCACACGGACTACTCAGCGTTTGGTGTGCTTCACAAGCAGCTTCGCTTGTTTGTATAGCTACCTTCGATAACGCGTCAAGTATTTTTCTTCGACAACAAATAAAATTTCATCGAGGGGTGAACCCACACGGTCGATGTTTTAGTTGTTAAATGAATGCAGTATGGACTCCAAGGCGTTTATAACACCCTATTGAGCGGCATCTGCTCCGCCGGATGAAAAGAAGTTACCTATGCTCGATCTTTATCATGGCCACTAAGTCCCATTTTGGGGATCGAATATTCCATTAAATCTTATTGGAATTTCCAAATATCTACCCAATTCATGTTATGAATTTCATGGTTTGGACTCTGCGTCCACATAAGCTATGAGACCAAGGTAAGCGCTTCATCTCTGCTGCAACTGTGCAATCATTCCACCCACATCACCCCGTTCCAACTGACCGGGCAGCATCAACAGGAGAACCAACGTGAGTAGCTTTACGATTCTGTCGTTTGTCGGTGGGGGCATCCGTGGACTAGCCTCCGCTACGATGTTGAATGCGCTCGCTGAGCAATTCCCCAATGTCATCTCGGGCGCCAACATGCTGGCCGGAACCTCTACCGGCGGCACCATCATAGCCGCTCTAGCCAATAGGGAAAGCCCGCAAGAGATCATCCAGACCTATCTCACTACCGACCGTTCGTTCTACGCGGACCACTTCGACGGCGGCGATCCCACCAAGCCTGCTTATCCTATAGAGCTCTTTGCTGCGGGCATGTACGCGAAATACGGGCTCCAGAAACTCAGCGATCTTGGTCAAAGAGTTCTATTCACTACCTTCGAAGTCGGCCAGGAGGGCACTCCCTGGAAACCGCTCCTCCTTCACAATTTTCCAGGTTCAAACGTTGCCGACACCAAGGTCGCGGATGCGGTCGTCGCCACATCGGCCATGCCAGGTATGTTTGGCGCCCATCGGTTTGGCAACTACCATGGCCTCGTAGATGGCGCCTTCGTTAACCATGACCCCACACTCGCGGCGATCGCCTTGGCCATTAACTCCGGTATTGACCCGACTGATATCGTTGTTATCTGCTTCGGCACAGGCTTCATGGCAAATCACCTTGGAAGCGCAACGAACAACTGGGGAGCCCAGCAATGGCAAACGGGCGACCCCGACAATCCTTACAACGTTCCTCATCTCCTTATCAACGGAACACCATCGCCAATCCTGAACATCTCTCTAAACGGAACCTCAACCAATCTCATCCCCACCCTCGCAGGCATGATGCTGCCAGGTCGCTACGCCTATCTCAATCCCATCCTCCCCCACTACATTCCTGAGAATGAGACCAATCTTGACGTACTCGAACTCCTGAGGGGCGTGTCGCTTGCTGCCACCCATACCCCCGCATTCGTCACGGCGCAAAGCCTGGTAGATAACTACTGGCCATAACCGTTCATGCTGTCTTCTCGCTTTGAAGAGGGGAGTGTATGCACTCTTGTATCAGAGTCACCGCTGCTTTACTTACGACTGCTGAGGGCGGCTCATTGGAGCCTATGCTACGGCTACAAGTGTCTGATCCTGACGGGAACGGACGACCCATAGTTTGGCGGAAAACCCATGTGACTGCGTGTTGCTGAACGGAGATTCTTCTCGCTTATCTTGCTGAAACCTACACTTACTCTACGGTGGCGACACCGCCAAGCCCCGCCGGTTCATCGGCAGCCGGAGCTTCAATCAATATGCTCACCGTCCGTTGTCCAGTACCAGATATTAGCGGAACGACCATATCTGCCTTCTCCGCACTTGTGCGTTCCGCAACCATCTTGCCATCGATCCAGACCTGCGACTTGCCTATAACATCGCGCAGCACCAGACTCCCGCCTGAATGCTACGTGGCAACTCGCGGGGTGAAATGGGCACGATAGATGGCGTAGCGACCTCGTCGAAATGGCGGGAGCCAAGCGCCGGGGTGTGCATCGCTCCAACTATTCATGTCAGTCTCAAGCGTCTGCTGGTTCGGATCTTGCGTAGATTCGGTCACTGGCGACCGCTTCCAGCCAACTATCGCCAGCGGTGGGTTGGACAATTCAGGGACTGCCGGACGGGACGGGGTCGCAAGCGAATCCAGGACAACCTCACCACTTAGTAGATTGCTGCCCGTTGCCCGCAGTATTATGGGGCCGCGTTCCCCGGCTTTGGTCTGCACAATCAGCTGTGCTAAACCATGAAAAACTCTGTGCTGGGTGCCCTTCTCAGGCTGATGGTTGGTGGGATCGCCATTATTCAATCCGATGATTGCTCCAGGACCTTCGACCGAAACTGTAGCTCGTCATCCGCCGAAGGAACTACCCGTCCCTGCGCATCGACTACTTCGATCGTTACCGGCTCGGCATCCTGACCATCGCCCACAAGACTTGTGCGATCAGGAACGAGGCGTATCGCTGCGGGAGCGCCGGTCGTTTCTACTGCGAACCGTGCCACCTCCTTGCCATTCTTGCTGGCAATGGCTTCGAATCGGCCACGCTCATATGGCACCTCAAACGTAGCCATTTCATATGTGTCCACTGGACCATTCGCGACCGCTCTTCCATTGAGAACCAGCTCAACGCTGTTGGCGTTGGAGGTTACCATCACTTTGATCGGCTTCCCTTCGCTGCCAGCCCAGTTCCAATGCGGGACGATATGCACCAGCGGTCGGTCCTGAATCCACTGCGCCTGATGAATCCAATACGCCGCCTTCGGGAAGCCGCAGAGATCCATAATGCCGAAAAGACGATCCGGCTGTAGGCCAGGAGAGCGGCTGTGGCTCGCCACGATAGTCGAATCCGGTCCACACCATGGTGCCGGCGATAAATGGACGGGTGTCTACTTCCTTCCATGCAAGCCGGTGCGATAGTCCCCAGGGCAGGACCTGATCGTAATATGAGTCGAGAACAGACTCCTTCTTCTTCGTCACAAACTCGTCGCGTGTCATTACCGTCGAGGTGTCTTCCGAACTGAACATCGGCTTCTGTGGGTTCTGCATGTGATACTGGTCAAAGTCCCGATAAACGTAGTTAAATCCGGCCACATCGGCCGCCTGCGAAGCGTTGATGGGATTCAGGTCCGAATTGCTCTGTGCCGCGGTCACGGCGCGAGTTGTGTCCAGATCCTTCACGGCAGCACTCATGCGCCGCACCAATTCGTAACCCATCTCAGTTCCCTGAGAAGGCTCTTCATTGAAGACAGACCACAAGATCACACTGGGATGATTCCGATCGCGCCGAATCTCCCACTGCAACTGCCTTATGGGCTCCGGTGAAGCTCCGAAGTTACGATTTTCGTCCATGACCAACATGCCAAGTCGGTCGGCGGCATCCAGAAACTCCGCTGCAGGCGCATTGTGGGCCGCCCGATAGGCGTTCGACTCCATCTCCTTCAGACGGCGAAGACGAAAATCCCACAGTGAGTCCGGCACTGCTACGCCAACTCCGACACGATCTTGATGATTCGCGGTCCCCGTCAACTTGACCGGCTCGTCATTCAGGTAAAACCCCGTGTTGGGATCGAAACGGATTGTACGAAATCCGCACCGTGTCGTACACAGCATCGAGCATGATGCCGTTACGCTTCACGACTGTACGCACGGAGTAAAGTGTCGGATGTTCGATCAACCAGAGCCTCGGAGACGTGACGGCGAGAACATATTTAGCCACAGGCTGATGCAACGGTTCGACGATCAGAAGAGCGGAGTTGCTCACGTGCATCCGCCCATTCCTCCGCCCGCCGAAGAAGCACTCAAAGGGTGGAGGGAGAAATCGTCCTATACGGAATCCGATAGCTGGATTATCGCTTCGGACATTTCGTGCGGGGCACAGCCGCTGTGGCCAGGTACGCTCTGGAAGCGAAATGTCGCACCGGCTATCGAACGAGCCAAGATAGCCACGCCAAAACTTGGCTGGCACTCTTTGCGACGTTCCTATGCGTCCCTGATCCTGCCCACGGGAGCAAGTTTACGAGTCAGCATGGAGCTGATGCGGCATTCCACAGCGGAGATGACGCTCGCCACATACGCGCAAACTGTTGGGGATGAGAAACGGGATGCCGGAGATCGAGTGGCCTTGCTAGTACTGGAAGGCGGGAAAGCGCCTAATGTTCCTTTTTTGTTCCCGCGGAAGGTTTAGGCGTCTTATTATTCCCACAATTTCAATCTAACTGATTGGTTTTATTGGTGGAGCTGAGCGGGATCGAACCGCTGACCTCCTCGTTGCGAACGAGGCGCTCTCCCAGCTGAGCTACAGCCCCACGTTTGGGATACCTAAGTATTTTAGCAGGAGTGCGATGCTGAGACAAAGGGGCTCTACGATGTTGCCGCAGAGCGCTGCGGTCCCTTAAGGCCGAGTTCGGCCATGACGCGCTGCAGGTCCTTCCAGGCTTCCCCCTTTTGACGGGGGTCTCGGAGCAAAAATGCCGGGTGATAGGTGACCGCGACCTTGGCTCCGCGCGAGCTATACCAATGGCCACGCAGAGAGGCGAGCGATTGCTTGACGCCAAGAAGGTATGTGGCCGCGGTGCCACCGAGGGCGACGATGACCTCTGGACGCACGATATCGATCTGCTTAATGAGGAACTGCGAGCAGGTCGTGGCCTCGATGTACTCCGGCGTGCGATTGGCTGGTGGACGGCACTTGACGATATTTGCGATGTAGACCTCTTCGCGCTGGAGGCCCATCGCGTTGATCATGTTGTTGAGCAGTTGCCCAGCCTTGCCGACGAAGGGCAGGCCCTGCGCGTCCTCGTCGGCACCGGGGCCTTCGCCGACAAACATAAGCCGCGCGGTGGGTGGGCCGTCGGCGAAGACGATCTTGTGGCGTCCACCGTAGGCGAGCGGACAGCGGGTGCAGTCGCCGATCTCGGCGCGGACCGCTTCAAGTGCGGCGGTGCGATCGGCCTCGGGGACGAGCAGTGTGGGCAACGGTACGAGTTCGTCGAAGGACTTTGGCTTCGGCATGGTGGCAGTCAGCTCCGACGGCGTTGGGGGAGTTTCAGAGTCGAGCGAAAAGTAGCTTGTTGGAGGAGCACTGACGGGTGGTGGTGCGGTCCGCAGCGTTGAAGGTGGTGCAACACGCGGAGGCGGAACTTGCGCGCGTGGAGACACGGTCTTTACCGGAGCAGGTTGTGCGAGCTTCGCAGCGAGGAACGTTGTGCGCAGCGACTCAGGCAGCAGCGTCCTCGGGTCTTCGCGACGATAGAGGTCGTAAACGCCGAGGTCGCGCAGGTAGTCGACGTAGGCACGCAGCTGTTGCTCGGGGGAGGCACTCATCTGAGTACCAGTCTACCGGCTAAGCTTATGGCTTGCGAGGCCGGTTAGAGCATCGCTGGTGGCAGTACAGGCTTGCGCGCGCCGACCGTGTACGTAACCTTACCCGCGCGTACTTCGTCCTGGGCGACGCGGCAGGCCTTGAGGGAGTTGGAGACGCCGAGTGACGGCGCTCCGGATTGGAGCTGTCTGGCGCGACGTGCAGCGCCTTTGACGAGGCTGTACTTGTTCTGCAAAAGCAGCGAAGCTTGCTCGTTAAGGGCCATGCAATGACCTCCGGGGTTTGGAGGTATGGTAACCGAAAAGTAAACCGGTTGTGGAAATTTTTATTGTGTGATTTCGGCCCCGGTATGACATAGGTCACACACAACAGCGATGGCAGAGCTATTTCTGCCCTCGATTAGTCTACGGCGCGGAAGCTAGCAAGAGCTGCATCGAGACGCGCGGAGTGTTGCGACGTGCTGCATGTTGCGGCGAGCGTTGCGTCCTCGACATTGCCTTCGTTGCGTGCCGCGAGCACAATGGCGCGCATCTCCGAGGCAGCCTGATCGAGCAAATCGTTGACGAGCGCGTATTTGTAGCCCTGAAGCTGTTGCAGTTCTGTGCGAGCCTGTGAGAGGCGCTTCTCGATCTCTGCCTCATCAGCAACCCCTTCTGCCTGACTGCGGTTGCGGAGGCGTTTTTCAAGCACCTCCGGCGTGGGCGGCAGGATGAAGATAGAGACCGCCTCTGGAACCTTTTTCATCACCTGCAGAGCACCTTGGACGTCGATATCGAGGAGAAGATCATGACCCTGCGCGCGTGCATGTTCGAGTGCAGAAACGGCCGTGCCGTAGTAATGGTTGCCAAAGACGGTAGCGTATTCCAGGAACTCGCCGTTGGCGATCATGCGCTCGAAGGTGGGTTTGTCGGTGAAGTGGTATTCGCGACCGTCCTCTTCAGAACCGCGCGGGGCACGCGTCGTATAGGAGATCGAGAACTCTAGACCGGGGACGAGGCGTCGTACCTCGCTCACGAGCGTGGACTTTCCCGATCCGCTGGGTGCCGAGATGATGAAAAGAATACCGGCCATGGGTTCAGGTCAGTGTAACCGAGACGCCGCAACTGAGATAGCTACTGGTGGCTGAGTTCGTCCGCAATGTTTGGGGAATCCTCAGCCGTATGTGCGCCGAACTGCAGATAATAGAGCCGGGAGTAGGTGCCGCCGAGCGCAAGCAGCTGATCGTGTGTGCCAAGCTCAGTGATCGCACCACGCTCCATGACGGCGATGCGGTCGGCACGTCGCACGGTGGAGAGGCGGTGCGCGATAACAAGCACAGTACGGCCTTCGATGAGATTGGCAAGCGCGGCCTGAACAGCGGCCTCGCTTTCTGTGTCGAGCGAGCTGGTGGCCTCATCGAGAATAAGGATAGGCGCGTCTTTGAGCAGGGCACGGGCGATCGCGATGCGCTGGCGCTCTCCACCGGAGAGTAGCGCTCCACGTTCGCCAATGGGGGTGTCATAGCCCTGCGGCAGTCGGAGAATGAAATCATGCGCCAGCGCTGCTTTGGCCGCGTCCTCGACAGCAGATATGGGGGCATCCGGCTGGCCGTAGGCGATGTTATTACGCACGGTGTCGTTGAAGAGCACCGTCTCCTGCGTGACCTTGCCAATCTGTTTGCGGAGCGAAGCGAGGGTGAGGTCGCGGACATCGTGCTCGTCAAGCATGATGCCCCCCCCGGTAACATCATAGAAGCGAGGCAGCAGGTTTACCAGCGTGGACTTCCCTGCTCCACTGGGACCGACGAGCGCGAGAACCTCACCACGGTTGAGTGTCAGAGAGATACCGTGGAGGACTTCTTTTGAGCGCCCGTCGCGCTCATAAGCGAAGCGGACGTCTCGGAACTCGATGCGACCGTCAAAGGACTTCAGGGTGAGTGCGCGACGTTTTTCGACGACCTCATCTTCTGCATCAATGAACCGGAATATCTCTTCACTGGCCCCGACCGCCTGCTGGAAGCTGTTGTAATACGTTGGCATCTTGCGGACGGGATCATAAAGCGCGACCACAGCGACGAGGAAAGTAATGAAGGCTCCGGCTGTGTCACCGTCATGAACGATGCGCTGGCGGCCATAGAAGAGCAGCAGTGCAATGGCGACCGCGCCGAGCGCGTCCATCAGCGGGGAAGAGATCGCCTGTACAGCGACGGAGCGCATGTTGGCGGTGAGCAGGCGGTCGGCGGCTGTGGAGAAACGGTTCATCTCCCAGAGCTCGGTTCCGAATGTCTTGACGATAGCGTTGCCGGAGATGGTTTCCTGCACGATGTTCTGGATCTCGGCGAGTTTGTCCTGGCCCTTGCGTGTGGTGGTACGGACGCGACGACCAACACGGCGCGTGGAGGAAACGATGATGGGAACGAAGATCAGCAAGACCCACGCCATGCGTCCGCCAACAACTACAACCACACCGATGAGACCGATGAGGGTGAAGAACTGCTGCAGGAAGTCGCTCATGACAGAGGACATGGCAGATTGCACGCGGTCGACGTCGTTGATGAGGGTGGAGATGAGCGTGCCCGAGGGATGACGCTGAAAGAAAGCGGTTGAGCGGCGCAGAATGGAGTTGTAGAGGTCGTTGCGGAAGTCGGTAACCATGCCGAAGCCGGACTTGTTAGCAAAGAGAGTGCCTAAATAGTCCGCTGGCGCCTTGATGAGAGCCGATGCCACAAGCGCGAAGGCGACGACCGTCCATGCGTTATGGAAGTGGTGCGGAACAAAGGGCTGCAGATTGATGTGAAGGTGCGTCTTCGGGATGGTGAAGTTCAGTACCTGGTCCGGCGAGGACGAGGCGCTGAGCACGTTGTCGATGATGAGTTTAATGAGAAGGATGCGAAAGGCGGCAAGCGCGCCGACAACACCCATGAGAACAACAGACGCCAGCCAGTAGAGCGTATAAGGCCGCATGTAGCCGAGGAGACGGAGTACGCGCTTCATGCGGTGACCTTGCGGATTTTGGAACACTGATGCATTACAGAATAGTGTACGCGGGGGAAACTAGCGTGGCATGTCCCGGTGGGCAGACTTCGCGCGGTAGCCTGCCGCGGAAAGCCGCTTCTTCAATTCCTCGGCGATCATAACGGAACGGTGCTGGCCGCCGGTGCAGCCGATGCCTATGGTTAGGTAGCTTTTGCCTTCGTGAATGTAGTGAGGCAGAAGAAAGGTAAGTAAGTCGGTCACCTTATCGAGGAACTCGCTGGTCTGCGGAAACTGGCGCACGTACTTGGCGACCTTTGGATGCTTGCCGGTAAGTTTGCGGAACTCTGGAATGAAGTGCGGGTTGGGCAGAAAGCGCACATCGAAGACGAGGTCGGCGTCTGTAGGAACACCGTTCTTGAAGCCGAAGCTGTTGACGGAGATGGTGAGGTTGCGCTCAGTCTTGCCTTCACCATGACTGAACTGCGCGTTGATGTGCGCGCGTAGTTCATGAACGTTGAACCGCGTGGTATCGAGGAGAATGTCGGCCACATTGCGTACGGGGTCAAGGCGCTTGCGCTCGGCGCGGATAGAGCTAACGACGGTCTCGTCGCGGCCAAGCGGATGCGGTCTGCGCGTCTCCGAGAAGCGGCGGACCAATGCATCATCGTTAGCCTCCAGAAACACAACACGCGTAGGGAGAACCTTCCGCACCTTGGAGAGGATGGCGGGAAAGCGGTGTAACCGGCTGCCTTCACGAACGTCGACGACCAGGGCTGCATGTGTGATCTCCGCCGATTTCGCAACTAGATCGGCGAAACGCGGGATAAGTTCAAGCGGAAGATTATCCACCGAGTAGTAGCCCAAGTCTTCGAACGTCTTTAGAGCAGAAGCCTTGCCTGCACCAGAGAGGCCAGTGAGAATCACTAATTCACGGGGGGACGCATCCCCCTTCAAGACAGATGGCTTCGACTGGCGCGATCGTGCAGCGGGGGGCATGCGGAGAGTATAGACCTGCGCTGCTAAGCGCGAGATTCGGTTCCGTGGTCTTAGACGAGCCAGGCGGGAGAGATGTTTCGCACACCTCAATCCCGCCGTCAGGTCTTCTCATTCTCAGATACGCCTAGAGACCTGGAATAGAGATGGGGCGAGGATGATCGCGCACGGTTGAGTGGCGTTGTTTATTGCGAATGGCCTGTTGTTCCACCTTGGCCAAGGCATCGTGGAGTGCGGTTTCCATCACAGTCGACTGAGCGGTAGCAACATAGACATCGCCACGACATTGGACGGACACTTCAGCGATCTTCCGATACTTATCCTCGGACAGGATGATATGCGCATTGGTGCAGCGGTTGGTGACGAGCGCAATGGCGGCTAGCGCTACTTCCGCCTGCGTACGAAGTTTGGCAGTGACAACAGTGTGACGTCCGGTGAACTCAACGTTCATGCGATGCTCCTTATTTTGACGGTTGTTTGCTTCGCGATCTTGTCCGGTTCTCGTGCCTCCTCCACGAAAATTAGACGTAGAGGAGCAAAGAGGGTTGCCGCTTGCAATCGCTACACCAAACCTAAGGTGCGGCTATCGCTGGCGGCGCTGATGTGTGCTTGGGATGTGCATATCTTCACGATATTTGGCGACGGTGCGACGGTTCACCTGGATACCCTGGCGCTGTAACTCCGCAGCCAGACGATCGTCGGTGAGCGGCTTGCGAGGGTCCTCCTCTTCGATAAGCTTCTTGACCTTCCGCTTGAGCAGCAGAAGCGGCAGGTCTGCACCTTCGGGACCATTTACTCCCTCGGAGAAGAAAAATCTTAGCTCATAAACACCCTGTGCGGTGTGTACATATTTATTGGCAACCGCCCTGCTGACGGTGGAAGGATGAACGCCAATCTCCTCAGCAACCTCCTTAATCATCATGGGATGAAGAGCTTCCACCCCTCGCTCCAAAAAATCCTGCTGACGACGGATAATTGCCTCGCAGGTGCGAACGATCGTATTTTTTCTCTGTTCGATGTTGCGCAGAAGCTGAATTGCGGACTTATATCGTTCTTTGACGTAGTCGCGAACCTCTCGCTCCGCGCTTCGGTCACGCAGCATCCGTCGGTATACCGAACTCAGGCGGAGTGAAGGCAGGTCCTCCTCATTCATCACCACGACGTACTCGTCATCCCGCTTCACAAATGCGACGTCTGGCTCGATAAGGCGTGTAGCGGCCTGGTTATAGCGCTGACCTGGGCGAGGATCAAGGTGGCGGATGATGCCAATTGCTGCGTTCACCTCATCTTGAGAGCGGCGCAGAAGCCTGGCAAGTTCGCGAACGTCCTTGCGTTGGAGAAGCTGCAAGTGTGATTCGATAATCTCAGCAGCGGTGTCAAGCAATATGGATGGCTCTGCTCGCACAGAGTCCTCTCCCTGACGTCGCAGCTCACTTCGCTGCCATTCGGCGCGCTTTACATCAACCTGGCGTAACAAACACCCACGGAGATCACGGGCTCCCACGCCAATAGGATCAAGCTGTGCGACCACCTCGTTGGCCTTGGACAGCAGTTGCAACAGAGCGTCCGGTGAGGAGTCGGGTGCAGGCTGCTCGGCGGCCAGCGCCTCGAGCAGTTCCTCATCGCTTGCAGTGAGATACCCATCCTCATTCAGATTGCCAACGATGATCTCGACCGCGAAACGCAACTGCGGGTTAAGCGTGAGCGAACTGATCTGCCACAGAAGGTGATCGGAGAGGTTGCTCGGCGCGGCCAGAAAGTGTTCGAACGACGGTTTATCCGCGTCTTCAAACGTGGTGTTGGTGCGATAACCGGGATCGAGAAACTCCTGGAAGTAAGAGCCAAAGTCGATCTCGTCAAAGGAGTTGGTGGTCTCTTCGGCGTCGTGGCTGACATCTTCGGCGCTGCGCTCGGACTCCGCCTCGCGTGTGGATATCTCCTCCAGCGTCTCCGAGGAGTCGTCGATCTCCTCAAGTACCGGATTCTCAATCAATTCCCCGTTCAACATCTCTTTGAGCTCGAGCTTGTTCAAAGCGAGCACACTAACCATCTGCACCAGGCCTGGGGTGAGTACCTGGCGCTGTCCGAGTTTTACAGTAAGGCGTGGCTGGAGCAGTTTAGACCTCACAACATCCGCAACCGGAGAGCATTGCGCAGGTGTACGCACCGGTACCGTAGTCGCCGTAAGCACGTACTGTGCCAGTCTACTCCGCCAGAGACCGAAAAGGTTGGTTCGCGCGTCGCAGTTTGACTACTGCTGATCGTCAACCGGACCGTTTTGGGTGTCCGTTGCAGGGTTCATTTTGAACTGCGTCGCCTGCTTACCGAACGTGAAGTTCTCGCCAAGATAGACGCGCTTGACCTCAGGGTCGCGGCCCAACTCACCCGGTGTGCCAGCACGGAAGATGCTGCCCTCATTCACGATATAGGCGCGGTCGGTGACAGACAGTGTCTCGCGAACGTTGTGGTCGGTGATGAGCACGCCAATGCCTGAGGCCTTCAGCTCGAAGATGATCTGCTGCAGCTCCAGCACGGCGATAGGATCGATGCCCGAGAACGGTTCATCCAGCAGAATGAACGCGGGGTCGATCGCAAGACAGCGCGCAATCTCCACGCGACGGCGCTCGCCACCGGAGAGAGCATACCCTCGGGTTTTGCGAACGTGCCCCAGATTCAGCTGGGCAATCAGGTTTTCTGTGCGCTTGCGGCGAGCCGCCCACGTAAGCTGCTGGGTCTCGAGCACGGCGAGGATGTTGTCATCCACCGAGAGCTTGCGGAACACAGACGGTTCCTGCGGCAGGTAGCTGATGCCATGCTCACGGGCCCGAAGATACATAGGCGTATTCGTGATGTCGACGCCATCCACTACAACGCGTCCGCCATCAGGCCGCACCAGACCCACGATCATGTAAAAGCTGGTGGTCTTGCCGGCGCCGTTCGG
The DNA here is from genome assembly GCA_903970395.1 of Acidobacteriaceae bacterium. Classification (GTDB taxonomy): domain Bacteria; phylum Acidobacteriota; class Terriglobia; order Terriglobales; family Acidobacteriaceae; genus Granulicella. The sequence continues at coordinate 9,015 of CAJCIM010000096.1, read as the reverse complement.
GCCAAGAAGGCCGACGACCTCTCCCTGTGTGATGCTTACGCTGACGTCGCGAACGACTTGGCGGCCAGCATATGACTTTGCGATCCCTTCGGTCGCCAGCGTCCTCATCCGAATCTACTGCCTCTCTTCTTTGCCAGGCTGAACGTTCGTCTCCGTGTGGACCCGAACAGGATTGCTGGCCTGAGCCTCACCCGACACCACGATGGTACTACCTGAGTCGCCAAAGAGCAGCGAAGAACCGGTTATGTTGCCGCGCTGTGCGTCCACGATATGCGGGGGATGGCCCGGCGAGCCGGTCAGCAGGGACTCGCCGGTCGCAGCCGTATAGACAAGCTGCGCACCCGTTCCGTGGCGTCCCGGTTGCTGTATCTGCACGTCGTCTGCAACCACCACACGATCCAGCGAGCCATTGAAGGGCGTCGGACTGGCTCCAGTGGAACTGGCTCCGGCGGCAGGCCTCGCTTTGGCGGGCAGCAGATAGGCCGTGGCGCGTTGCGCGTGGATGGTGCCTGCATCTGCCCGCAGTTCGACGCCTTGCGGTCCTGTGAAGATGGCCTCGCGCTGCAGGTCGCTGTAGTCCAGCTTCGCGGCGGCGACGCGGACGCTGCTGCTGCGGCTGCCGGGCTTATCCGAGGGATTGCCAGCAAAGACCGCGTGAATGAGCGCACCGGGCGAAGCAGGCCGCGCGGCGAAGGTGCGATGCACATCGTCGAGGAAGAGTGCTGCGGCTTGTACCTGCGAAGCGTCCTGCCACATCCGGGCTGGCTGCGCGTCCGTGCCGTGAAACTCTGCCTGATGGGTCTGGTGCGCGACGTGCGCGCTGGCAGAGAGGATATGCGTGTACGTCGTGGGACCGGGTGTCGGCGACTGCGTGGAGATATTAGCAAACGTAGTCTGCACATTGCCGAGCGCATCTGCATCCTGCGTGCTTTGCTCCAGAACGACGGTCGTGGCTGTCAGCGTAGCGTTGTCCTGGATAAGGTGCGCGTCGCCCGTCAGGGTCAGCTTGCCGGTTGTGCCGTTGAAGCTTGCAGCCGCAGCGGTCGCGGTGCCGAACTCCTGTTGCTGGGCAAGCGCATTGGAGGAAGCAGCCGTTCTGGGAGTTGCAGTGCTGGCTGTGGAAGTACGAGGCGCCGTGCGATGCACGATGACATGGCCTGTCTGCAACGCGGACGCGAGCTCTGGCTGCGAGTTGCCGTGGACACTGGTCTGCGCGAAGTTGGCGTCTAAAGCATCGCCAGCGCTGGTCACGACCTCACCGGTTGGCGCACTCTGACGCAGCAACGTATGGCCGAGAGCGGCGAGCTTCTGCGGTTCAGGGCTGCCTTTGTCGCCAGCCACAAGCATCAGATCAAGGTCATCGCCGGTCAGCGTTGTGAGCTTGAGCTGAGGAGCTGAACGCTTCGCGGGCTCAGGATGCACGCTCGCGGCCAGTGATTCACCGCGACTCTCTGCAGAGCCGGTCGCGCGCAGCTCCCGCAACTGCGCACCTTTTTCTGTGGAAGTGAACTGAGCGACGATGCGATCGCCGTGCATCTCGCGCAGCAGACCGCTTGGCAGCGCGCGCTTGTCAGATATCGTCAACTGAGGAGATCCGGTAGCCGTGATGCCTGTCAGCTCACCACGTGCGTCGAAGGTCATGTCGGCCGCTGCAGAGGAGCCGCTCGCGGGCCGGAGAGCATCCGAGTCCGTGAGTTGGACTCCGCCGCTTAGTCGCGCCTCCTTTGGAACAGTCTGGCTAGTGAAGGTGCTATCGAGTTCGGCGGCTGCGATCCGTTCGGTCGCCGTAGTGAGTACGACGTGCCCTGTCGCTTTCGCGGAGGCGATAGAACCGTCCTTGCGCAGGTTGAGAACAGTGAGATCCGCGCTGGCATTGCGGCCATCAGAGGAAGCAACTGTATGGGGTAGCGTTGCGATGTTCGCCGTGCGGTCGATATCGGCGCTGGTTGCGTGCAGGACGAATGGTTTGCCGCGCAGTATGCCATTGGCTGCGACATTCGAGAGCAGACGGAGCGTGCTTTGATCTGTGTTGAATTCGGCGCCCACAGCTGTGCCCTGGATGCCGCCGTAGTAGAAGTCCACTCGCTGATCTGTCGTCGCGACGCCGAGTTTGCGCAGGTAGACAACTCCGCTGGTGCGAACGTGGATCACGTTCGCCGGCTCATGCGGTGTTCCTGGTGGAGAGCCGGCGAGAGGGCGAACAGACGAACGACCCGCGGAGGTGAGTGAGTCCGGCGCCTGAAGGTCCATGTGCACTTCGCCGAGGGCGCGTATGACGCCCTCTTTCTCGTCATACGTGAACTCGTCGCCGTTGATGACATCATTATGCTTTCCATCGCGGCTGTAGAGGATGACGTTGACGCCGTGCAGCAGGTATTTCCCTTCGCTGATCTGGGTCGTTTTGGAGGCGTGTACGCTTACGACTGTCTTATCCTTGAGCGCCTGCGTGAAGGTGACGCCGTTGCTGTCATGCGAGATCGTAATGCCGGCTTTGCGAATGACGGACAGATAGGCCTTCAGCGCGCGATAGCGGCCGACTCCGAGATAAGTGGCGAGGACGACGATCAGCAGCAGTGCTGCTGCCGCAATGAACCACCGTAAGCGCTTAATCGTCAGTGCCATGAATGCCGAATACTATCTTCTCATTCCCTTGCTAGGCTGTGGTTTGGACGCGCGGAAAGATAGAATAGAGAGATGGCCGATCAGTTATATCTGAGCTTGTGGTATCCGAACTTTCGCTTCCAGTCGCTGCCTGTGGCGCTGACAGGCGCGATGCGGCAGTTTGCTGTCATTGCCAGAGATGGCGACGCGAAGAGCGAACTGAGCCGCGTCGTCGCGGCAAGTGTGTATCCGATCGATTGGACCGAATCTCCGATTTATCAGAGGATTTACGTCATCGACGAGCGCGCGCAGGAGTCGCCTGATACGGAAGGCTCCAAGATCGAAAATGCCGTTGCTGAGGCGACAGAACAACTGCATGAAGACCAGGCCTACGAGTTCGAGATGCGCTGGATGCTCTGGGTACCCGAAACCGCCGGCGATCTCGATGCGGTCTGGCGACTTGAGCCCACGAAGGTTCGGATTATCGGGTTCGGGCCGGACTTCGACGCAAACAGCTATGAGCAAAATGGGCATATTCGCGTGGATTTTGGGCTGGATACGCCATGGGTGCTTGAGGACGAGGACGTGGATGCCGACGCCACAAAGTACATCAAGCAAAACGTAGAGAAACTGCTTGCGTTCACGTTGAGCGTGGAGAAGCACTGCGGCATCTCCAGCCGATTGCTCTGGACTGAGAGCGGCGAGCCTTTGGCTGAGAAGCTGATCGCGCGGCTGCAGCGACTGAACTGAGCCAAAGGCTGCTGGGACCCCTCCCACAGTTTCGGGCTAAGATCCGCATAAAATTGAAGTTAGCGTCGGATACCCAACAAGCCACGCACTTTAGAATTCGGCATTGAACTACGAGTGATTTCGCCCGGGACCTCAGGCGTAGGAGCCTTGGCTGACGGCGTTCTTTGCTCCGCGTTCGGCGGAGATGCGCTCGACGTATCCGCCGGAGCGGAGAGCCGCGAGCGGGTCGGCAGGCAGGCCGCGCTGTTGACGCCACTCCTGCACAATGGGCCGAACGTCGGTCCAGAAGGCTCCACGGAAGAGCTCCTCGGCGGCGACGAGCTGGCAGCTGTCTTGCAGAATGGCGAGTTCGGCCTGATCGACGAGCGCGGCGCGGGCATAGAGCTCTTGCGCCGTGACGACGGTCTGCACCATCGCCTCCATCTTGCCCTTGAGGTTGTGGCTCTGGTCGATCATGTACGCCGGCGCGGAGAAGGCGCTGCTGGCGGCCTGTGCGGCGTGAATCTCATGGAAGATTCGAAAGACTTGGTAGGGGTCGATGGAGCCGAGCGTGAGATCGTCATCGGCGTACTTGCGGTCGTTGAAGTGGAAGCCGCCGAGGACGCCGAGAGAGACGAGCCAGGAGACGATCTGCTCGATGTTGGTGCCCTGGTAGTGGTGGCCGGTATCGACGAGCACCTTGGCTTGCGGGCCGGCGCTGCGGCAGAGTTCCAGCGACATGCCCCAGTCGGCGATATCGGTGTGATAGAAGGCGGGCTCAAACGGCTTGTACTCGATAAGCAGGGTCTGCCCTGGAGCGAGCGCGGCGTGGGCGGTGGCAAAGGCCTCCTTCATCCAGCCAATGCGACGGGAGATGCTCTGTGTGCCGGGATAGTTGGAGCCGTCGGCGACCCAGACGGAGACTTCAGCCGAGCCGACTGCCTTGCCGATAGCAACGGAGTCGAGCAGATGCTGCGTGGCCTTGGCGCGAACCTCCGCGGAGGGATTGCAGATGGAGCCGAACTTGTACTCGGCTTCCTGAAAGAGGTTGGGGTTGATGGAGCCAGCGCGAACGCCGTGCTGCTGGGCAAGGGCCTGAATCTTCGAGGCGTCTGCGACGCCGTTGGGCATGTCCCAAAGCACGTGCAGCGCCAGTGTTGGCGTGACGCCGGTGAGGCGATTGACCTCGCCCGCGTCGGCGAACTTCTCTTCGAGGTTGGTAGCCGCGGCGGCCTGCGTGAACTTGCCGAAGCGCGTGCCGGTGTTGGCGAATCCCCATGATGGAATCTCAATGGCAAAGGAGTCGAGGGCTTTATGAATGCGGGACTGCGCCGCGCCGGAGATCGAACTATTGGACATACACTGCACCTCGAACGGGAGCGGCACCGAGGCCGCGAAGTTTCATAGAGGACTTATACTATGTATTGAAACTTTCATACGCAAGTGGACAACGGACTCTTGATCGAGAAAGCTGTCTATACGCCTCCAGAGGATCTTGTTCAATAGAGATATTATTTCCGCTCCATGATCGCGATAGGATAGGATGACATCGCCGTTCATCCTGCGTTTGTCGCGTTATCTAAAACACCATCGGCAAAACGTTGTCACGAAGAGTCGAGGACCGAAGTGGGACCTAATCCGTTTGTCGGCGTCATCTATCACTGGCTGGGCGGGCTTGCCTCTGCCAGTAACTTCATTCCGTTCCGCGGCATCAAGCGCTGGTCGTGGGAGGTTTACTGGATCATCCAGGGCATCGCAGCGTGGCTGATTGCGCCGATATTGATCGCGCTGATCTTCGTCCCACATCCATTTGCGATCCTGCACCAGGCGCCAGCGAGTGCGATCTTCTGGGCAGTCCTATGGGGCGCGCTATGGGGTGTGGGCGGACTAACCTTCGGGCTGGCGATCCGCTACCTCGGGCTGGGGCTTGGCTATGCGATCGCGCTAGGCTTCTGCACGGCGTTCGGCACAATTGTGCCGACGATCTACGACGGGTCAATCCGCACCATTATTCATGAGACCTCGGGCCAGATTACGTTGGCGGGCGTGCTGCTGACGCTGTTGGCAATTGCAGTCAGCGGTGCCGCGGGCGCATCCAAGGAGCGCGAGATTACACCCGAAGAAAAGGCTGCTGCGGGCGAGCGAGACTACTCGTTCGTGAAGGGCCTGGCAGTGGCGGTGTTTGCCGGCATCATGAGTTCGTTCTTCGCGTTTGGACTGGCGGCGGGTAAGCCGATCGGCGACATCACGCGCGGCGCACTGATAGCCGAACACCGCGCCGACTTGTGGGCAAACCTGCCTATCCTGATCGTCGTGTTATGGGGCGGTTTTGCCACCAACCTGGTGTGGTCTGCGGTGCTGATCATCAAGAACCGTTCGTTCGCGCAGTTCAGCGGCACGCCCGGAGATAACCCTATGGGCACCGCAGCTGTCACCGGCGACACGCTGGTGGACTTTGATCCGCGCGATTACATTGGCCGCATCAGCGGCAGCGTACTGACCAGGAACTACCTGTTTGCAGCGCTGGCTGGAGTGATCTGGTACTTCCAGTTCTTTTTCTACTCAATTGGGCAGACGAAGATGGGCAAGTACGACTTCGCGAGCTGGACGCTGCACATGGCAAGCATCATCATCTTCGCAAACCTCTGGGGCATTGCGCTGAAAGAGTGGCGAGGAACGAGCCTGCGAACGCGGGCGCTGGTTGGCTGCGGGCTGGCACTGCTCATAGGATCGACGGTAGTGGTCGGGTATGGAAGCTATCTGAAGGTGCACTAGGTAGTTCATCTTTTTGACGTCTAACTTCCATCGATAGCATGACGTGCCGCAACGAGGTGAACCGTTGCGGCGGTGAAAGGAAGCTTCTTGCATATTGCCCTCTTCGTGGCCTGCTATAACGACACGCTGTTTCCCGAGACCGGCATCGCAGTGACGCGCGTGCTGGAGCGGCTGGGGCATACGGTCACGTTTCCGTTGGCGCAGACCTGCTGTGGACAGATGCACTACAACACGGGCTACCATCGCGAGGCTGTGCCGCTAGTGCGGAGGTTTGTGGAGATGTTTCGCGACGCCGAGGCGGTGTGTGTTCCCTCCGCAAGCTGTGTGGCGATGATGCGCGAGCACTACGAGATGATGGCCGAGGCGGAGAACGACGCCGCATTTCTGGCCGATGTACGCAGCCTGCTGCCGCGTGTGTTTGAGTTCAGTGAACTGCTGGCGAACCGGCTGCAGACCGAGGATGTTGGCGCGACGTTTGAGCATAGCGTAACGTACCACCCATCGTGCCACTCGCTGCGGATGCTGCACGTGGGTGATGCGCCAACGCGACTGCTGCGCCGGGTGCGCGGGCTGTCGCTGCTGGAGCTGCCAAAGAAAGAACAGTGCTGCGGGTTTGGCGGAACGTTTGCGGTGAAGAACGTGGATGTCTCCGTCGCCATGCTGACGGAGAAGCAGGGCTGTGTCGTCGAAACGGGCGCAGAGGTGGTGACGGCGCTCGACAACAGCTGTCTGATGCAGATCTATGGCGGCCTGCATCGCTCGGGCTCTGCGGTACGGACGATGCATATCGCGGAAATTCTCGCGAGTGAGGGAGTTGCACGATGAGCGTTCGCGTCGGCAAGACGGACAAGGCGGCGGCGTTTCCTGTTGCAGCGAAGACGGCGCTGAAGAACGATCAGCTTCGCGCAAACGTGCGGCGAGCAACGGATACGATCCGCGGCAAACGTGCGCTGCGCGTGGAAGAGATGCCAGACTGGCAGAAGCTGCGCGACGCGGCCAGCGCGATCAAGGCCCATACGCTGCGGCATCTTGACGAGTATCTGGTTGAGTTTGAGAAGAACTGCGAGCTTGTGGGCGGCAAGGTGCACTGGGCTCGTGATGCCGATGAAGCGAATGCCATCGCAGTGAAGCTGATCAAGGAGTACGGCGGCACTGAGGTCATCAAAGTCAAGACGATGACGTCCGATGAGGTGCAGATGAACGTGGCGCTAGAGGCTGCGGGCATCACTCCAATTGAGACAGACCTGGCGGACATGATTGTGCAAATGGGGCATGACGAGCCCTCGCATATTGTGGTGCCAGCGCTGCATAAGAACCGCTTTGAGGTGCGCGATCTCTTCCGCGAAACAATGCAGAAGCCGGAGCTGACCGAACAGCCGGAGGAGCTGACCGGAGCTGCGAGGGCGTATCTGCGTGAGCGGTTTTTGAAGGTGAAGATCGGTGTGAGCGGCGCAAACTTCGCGATTGCGGAGACGGGCGGCGTGTGCGTGGTGGAGTCCGAGGGCAACGGGCGGATGTGTCTGACAATGCCGGATGTGCTGATTACGTTGGTCGGCGTCGAGAAGGTGATTCCGCGGTTCGAAGACCTCGAAGTGTTTTTGCAACTGCTGCCACGGTCGGCGACAGGCGAGCGGATGAACCCGTACAACTCGCTGTGGTGCGGTGTTCATCCGAGCGATGGGCCGAAGGCGTTTCATGTGATCCTGCTGGACAACGGACGCACGAACCTGCTGCACGATGAGATGGAGCGCGAGACGCTGGAGTGCATCCGGTGCGGCGCTTGTTTGAATGCTTGCCCGGTATATCGAGAGACCGGCGGCCACGCGTATGGCTCGATCTACTCGGGGCCGATTGGCGCGATCTTGTCGCCGCAATTGCAGTCGCTGGAGCACTCGCGGTCGCTGCCGTATGCGTCGACTCTGTGCGGCGCGTGCTACGAGGTCTGCCCGGTGAAGATCAATATTCCGGAGATCCTGATTCACCTGCGCGGGCGCGTGGTACGCGAGGAACAGGCGACGCTTGGCGGCAAGCTGGCGGTGGAGAACCTTGCCATGCAGGGCGCGGCCATTGCATTCAAGAGTCAGCGTCGTTACGAGGCTGCGCAGCGGCTGGCGCAGGCGGGGCAGGCGCTGTTTCGCGAAGGTGACCAGTTGGAGAACCTGCCGGGGATGGCTGGCGGCTGGACGAAGTATCGCGACCTGCGGGCGATTCCGAAGCAGAGCTTTCGTGACTGGTGGAAGAGCCGCAGCAACGGAGGCAACGCATGAGCACAGCGCGCGAAGAGATTCTGGGACGCATCCGTGCCGCCGTGGATGCTGCGCCGGATCGTGTGCCGTATGCGCAGGTTCCACGCGAGTACTATCGCAAGGGCTCGCTGAATCGCGAGGCGTGCCTGCATCTGCTGAAGGACAGGCTGCTGGACTACGACTCCGAGATCTTCGAGGTGCAGAGCGAAGCGGAGATCAGCGGTGCCGTAACCGCGGCGTTGCAGAAGGCCGGCGAGCGCAACGTGCTGGTCGCGGAGGCATTTCCTAAGGCGTGGCTACCGAGCGGCGTCGATGTCGTTGTCGATGCGGCGCTGACGACGGAGCAGCTCGACAGGCTGGGCACCGTGCTGACGACGTGCGAGGCTGCCGTCGCATCGACGGGGACGATCATCCTGGTGCACGAAGGCGCGCAGGGACGCCGCACGATCACACTGCTGCCGGACCATCACATCTGTGTGCTTTCGAGGACGCAGGTGTTTGAGGGCGTGCCGGAGGCGCTGGCGGCGATCAACGCTAGTAGCCGCAAGGCGATCACGACGATCTCCGGGCCGTCGGCGACGTCGGATATCGAGATGACTCGCATTCGAGGCGTGCATGGGCCGCGGCGATTGAGCGTGGTGCTCTACGGTTAGAGCGCCGGGAC
>CAJCIM010000095.1 GCA_903970395.1 Acidobacteriaceae bacterium | reverse complement strand
GTGCCGGTGGCGGTGGGAACGTAAAGCGCCTGGGAGAGCGTGGCGTTTAGGCCGGGCTCATAGGTGTAGAGCGAGAGCGGGAAGCCGAGGACGTTGGCAGCGGTGTGATCGACCAGGTCGAGAGGCTGGCCCTCGTTGTTGGTCTGGCCCTTGAGGACCCAGGAGGTAACCTGCGCGCCGCGGTTGGAGAAGGTGATCTTATAGAGCTCGTTCTCGATGGTGGTGGTGGTTGCCGAGTCAGCGACGATTGACGGGGTGACAGGAGCGGCGGTTGCGTTGTTAGCGGAAGCCGTTGCAGAGGCTGGCACGCTGGAGGAGGGGGTCGTGGTGGCGGCAGCAGTCTGGGCAGTCTGGTCGGCGGGCGGGTGCTGGCCGCGCCAGTACTGGACGCCGAAGAGGACGCCGAGCATGACGATCATCATGACGAGGAGCGAACGGCTGTCCTGGCCGCCGGCCTGATTGGGATTGCGAATCTCTGGCAACGGGTTTTCCTACTCTTTCAGAGGCCGCGTACGAGCGCAGCCTGCACAGATTCCATGATAAATGCTGGGGCGGGGAAGGGGGCGGCGGTTTCGGGTTAGATGAGCGGGGCGAAATGCAGGGATCTCTCCGCTCCGTCCTGCGGCCTATACAGGACAGCTCAATATGTAATGACGGCAAAGACGGCCAGATATTGTGTGATGCTCAGGGGACGGGATCGTGGCCGCCTTTGGCCCAGGGATGACAACTGGCCACACGGCGAACGGCGAGCCAGGAGCCGTGAAGCCAGCCGTGACGGACGATGGCTACGTAGGCGTACTCGCTGCAGGTAGGGAGGTACTTGCACTGCGATGTTACGAAGACATGAAAAAGCGGCGAGAAGGCACGTTTGTAGGCTGTGAGCAGCGCCGAGGCGAGGCGCTCACGGCGTTCGGAGGGAGAGCTCATGGCCGTGGAGGCGAGGGCTTTTGGGAGCGGTCGCAGGCGGCCTGGATGGCGCGGAGGATCTGCGCGACCTCTCGCTTGAGCTGCAGGAAGTCGAGGTCGATGACGGAGCGGCGTGGGTGCAGGATGACGTCGACCGGCGCGGTGATGAGGCTGAGGTTGGCGCGGACGGCCTCGCGCATGCGGCGCTTGATGCGGTTGCGATCGACCGCCTTGCCGAGCGCCTTGGGGACGGTGAGGCCGATGCGTGGGCCTGGCGTGTCGCTGCGACGTCCTACGGGTCGGAGGGCGTAGAAGTAGCCGATCTGCTTGGCGAACTGCTTGCGCCCAGCCTTGTAGACGAGCTGGTAGTCAGCGTGTTTGCGCAGACGATGCTGGGTGGCCGGGGTCATGACGGGATAGACGCAAGAACGCGCTCAGTGACTGAGCGCGCGTGATGCTGATGCTTTCTGGATAAGGCTGCGCCTGGGCTTTAGAAGCAGATTCCCTGCGGGAATGACAACCAAAAAGCAAAGGCGAAATGAGAACAGAATCCAGAGAGACTAGTCGCGGAAGCCGGCGGAGACGGCGATCTTGTGACGGCCCTTGGCGCGACGGCGGCTGAGGACGGCTGCGCCGGCCTTGGTGGCCATGCGAACGAGGAAGCCGTGAACTTTGCTGCGACGGCGGCGGTTGGGTTGGAAGGTGCGCTTGGGCATGGTATGTTCCTGTCCGAAAAAGTGTCTGCTTGTGGAGCGGAGCGCCAGAGCCTGAAACGCTGGCATGAGGAACGGTTGGGGCTTCTGGAATTGACCAGCGCTTGACCAGACTGTCCTGTGCGGTCTCCCTGTACGAGGCGAGTGGACACCCGTACGGCAGCAAGATTTGAGTATACCAGCGCTGAGGAAAACCGGCAATCAATATCGTCGTGAGGAGTGCCAAAATAGCCCCGCGCGAGGTGCTGCGTGGGACGGGCGTGGATTCTTCACTAGGTTTGGTGCAACCGAAAAATTCTTTCGGTGTTAACGCAATTTGGTATGGCGGAGAGTGGGTCGCCGGGTGTTAGTATCGACTCCGTTCCTGTGGTGATGGTGGACATCGCCACAGCAAGAGATCAGCTAGCCAGAGTTCAGAGTTTCTGCCACAGTTTGTAAAGTACAGAGTTCTGTTTCATTCTCCTCCTCCGGCATCGATGCGGTACATGGATGCGGTGGGGGACTTCAAGAGCAATCAGCGATCCATGGGCTTCGCGGCGTAGCTGCGAAGAACGGGGTTTTGTGCGCTCTTTCCCTGCCAGAAGGTGCTGTACACAAGTAAGCCGGACCACAGTATTTTCTAAAAACAAGATCAAGAAGGAAGACTTACGCGATGTCATTTGTCCCAGTGCCAGCAACCGTTCTGAATCCGTGGGTCAGGATCCTGGGTGCTCTCGAAAAAAAGATCAACCGGCAAAGCTATGAGACATGGCTGAAGCCTACACGTTTCAGCCATGTGGATGGCCGTGTGCTGCATGTGCGAATTCCTACCGAGGAGTTCTCGCACGTGGGCGAGATGTATGGCGACCACATTGCCGAAGCGATGGATAACCTGGGCCTGGAACTGGATCAAGTGATGTTCGACGTGCCTCCGCCCGAGGCGATGCCGCGGTTGCGCGAGGACGGTGGATTTGCGCCGCAGCCGAGCCATAGCCAGAATGCGCCGCGCCGCAACTATCAGCCGGCGGGACCGGAGCAGTCGCGGTTCGACTGGAACTCTGCGGCGCAGCTGAATCCGCGATACCAGTTCGACAGCTTTGTGGTGGGCAGCGGCAACCAGTTTGCCTCCGCGGCGGCGCAGGCTGTTGCCGAACGGCCTTCGAAGGCCTACAACCCCTTGTTTCTGTACGGCGGCGTAGGACTGGGTAAGACACACCTGATGCAAGCGATCGGGCACATGGTGAAGGCGCGCAATCCGCTGGCGGCTGTGAGCTATGTTTCGGGCGAGAAGTTTACGAACGAGATGATCAACTCCGTGCGTTACGACAAGATGACGGGGTTCCGCGATCGCTATCGCTCGATGGACGTGCTGCTGATCGACGACATCCAGTTCCTCGCCGGCAAGGAGCGTACGCAGGAAGAGTTCTTCCATACGTTCAACGCGCTGCATGAGACGAACAAGCAGATCGTGGTGGCGAGCGATCGTCCGCCGAAGGAGCTGGCGGACTTTGAAGACCGTCTGCGCTCGCGATTCGAGTGGGGGCTGGTTGTCGACATACAGCCGCCTGATCTCGAGACGAAGGTTGCAATTCTGCAGAAGAAGGCAGAGATGGAGCAGACCGTGCTGCCGACCGAGGTAGCGCTGTTTATCGCCGGCAATGTGCGGACCAACGTGCGTGAGCTGGAGGGCGCGCTGGTGCGGCTGATCGCATGGTGCAGCCTGCATGGCGTGGAGATCACGCTGCCAACGGCGCAGCAGTGCCTGAAGCAGTTCATCGATACGCAGGTGCGCAAGATCACGATTGAGGCGATTCAGCGCGCGGTTGCAGAGCAGTTTGGCATGCGTGTTGCCGAGTTGAAGCAGAAGAACAACTCGCGGCAGATTGTGGTGCCGCGGCAGATTGCGATGTACCTGGCGAAGCAGCTGACCGAAGCATCGCTGCCAGAAATTGGCAGACAGTTCGGCGGCAAACACCATACGACGGTGATGCACTCCATTGCGAAGATCGATGAGCAGCGCCGCAATGACAAGGACCTGAACCGCACGGTGAACAAGCTGATGGAGACGCTTGGTTAGTGCAGTGAGTAGAGGGTAGAGGAAAGACCAAGGCCGCCAGTGATGGCGGCCTTGGTCTTAACGATAGAGTACCGATCAGTGGTTCTCCTCTTCAGAAAAACAACTCCGGTGAGACATGGAAGCGCTGACTGAGGCGGCGGTTGTGTTCCTTGTTCAGTTCACGTTTGCCGCTGAGGACTTCGGATGTGATGCTGGGGGTTCTGAAGATGTCGGAGAGGTCTTTCTGCTTAACGCCGTGCTGGTCCATGAGGAAGGTGATTACCGCCAGAGGGCCGGAGGCGGGGGCAGTATAGTGTTTCTCTTCGAAGTCTTCGATGAGCAGGGTGAGGAGCTTCAGTAGCCTGATTTCAGAGGGGCTGAGTGAGGCTTCACGATGCAGGAGTTCGGTGACTTCTTCGACGCACAGTTCATTTTGTGCTTCGCTCTCGATGAGCGAAGGCTGGGTCTCGGAGAGGAGTTTGGCGTACTCGAGTTGTGCGTCAGCAGTGCTGGTAGCAATCATTTCCAGCCTCCTTTGTCGTACTCCGCATGCGAAGCTGTCAAGACTGTGGGCTGTTGGAGCTATCTACTTCGTTAGGTACTTCTGCGGCAGGGTAAGGCCTTCGTGTTCGTCGTCCCAGATGATGCTGGCGATCCAGTAGCGGCCCTGTGCGTGGACCAGCTGGAGGGAGTTGATGCCTCGGGCGAAGGGCTTGGCGTCGGTGGTATCGTGGCGGCTTTCGTAGGTGCTCCAGACGCTGGTGAGATTGCCGAACTCTTCGACGCGGTTGGCGATGGAGCGCTCGTAGAAGCCGTTCTTTGCGAAGAAGGGCGTATCGCGTTCGACGTAGGTGTCGGGCGTGAAGAGGACGACGTCGCCGGCGAAGGCGGGCTTGTCTGCTGTGGCCGGTGTTGCGGGACGGATGACGCCCATGCGGCCGTCGGGCAGGAACAGCGAGCGGAAACGGTTCCAGTCGCGAGGCTGGCCGGCAGGGCCGGATATGACGCCGTAGAGCGCGGCCATAAGGTGGTCGACGGTGTCAACATCAGCAGGCGCGGCGGCGGGCCAGTTGGGGTGCGTCGCGAGCGAGCCGGGCAGCGGATTAGCTGATGGCGCCTTGATCTGCGCAGCGAGCGGCGCCGCAACGAGCAGCGCTGAGAGGGCGAGAGTTGCGTTGATGATCCGCTGGCGCATAGCAGTTCCTCCGAAGGAAAAGGGGCTTCGGAGGAATGCTAGCAGAGGCACCAGGTTAGCTGTTTGTAGTGAGGACGATCTTGCCGATGCCGCCTTTTTCGCCCTTGGTGTGGGCCTCTGCGGCCTTGCTGAGCGGCAGGATGAGGTCGATGGGTAGTTTGAGTTTGCCGTCACGGATGGCTTCGGCGTAGTGCACGATGGCTTTGGCATCGGGGTGCGAGCCGAAGGCGTTGATGTGGACCGTCGGGTGCAGAGCTGCGTCTTTGGGAGGTCCGACGATGCTGGCGTAGTTGCCGCCCTCCTTGATGTGCGAGAGGAGCTTCGTCGCGAGGTCGCCGCCGATGGTGTCGGCCACAGCGTCGAGGATGCCGAGACGGGCGACGGCGTCATCGTCGGAGATGTCGATGGCTTCGGTGGCTCCTAGTGCAAGAGCTTCTTCGATCTGCTTCTTACGGACGCCTGCGATGACCTTCACACCCTGCTCCAACGCACAGAAGAGAGCGATGCGGCCGACGCTGCCGAGCGCCCCGGTGAGCAGGATCGTCTGGCCGGACTGGGCCTTGGCGGCTTCGCGGATAAGCTGGTCTGCCGTGGTGGCGATGACCGGCAACGCTGCTGCCGTGGTGAGGTCCAGACCTTCGGGGACTTTGGCGAGGTCTGTCGCTTTCCCGACGGCGAGCTCAGCGTAAGCGCCGGACAACCGGCCGAAGATGTGGTCGCCCTTGGCGAAGCCTTCCACGCCTGTACCGCACTCGCGGACGATGCCTGCGACGTCGAAGCCGAGGATTGCCGGGAAGCTGACGGGAAAGATGTCCTTCGCGGCGCCGGAGCGCATCTTCCAGTCGATGGGATTGACGCCGGCGGCGTAGACCTCGACGAGAACCTGCGCGGGGCCGGCTTTGGGATCGGCGAAGTCTTCATACTTCAGATTGGATGGCGGACCGTACTCGTGCAGGACGACAGCTTTCATGGTTGTACCTCTGGCGAGTGAGATGCGTTGCGACTGCTGGCCGTTGCAGAGTGATTAGAGCTGCGTGGGATCGACGAAGTCGCGCCAGCCATTGCCTTCTGCGAGTGCTTTGACGCGCGCGAAGCGTTTGCGGCACAGCTTGCGGACATGCGGTGCAAGCAGGAGGATTGCGGCGAGCCGGCCGAGTGGACCGAAGGGGAGCGTGAACTGCACCTCGTCATGCAGCTGTGTGAAGGGCTGCTGCGTGGCGGGGTCGAGGGTCTCGCGGAAGTGGTGGTCGTGCTGGAAGAAGGCGAAGCGGCCCTGCTCCTGTGAGTCTTGAAACCAGGCGGTGAGGCCGTTGGCTTCGAGGTGCGGCTCAGAATAGCCGGTGATGAGGGTGTGATGCTCTGTGGGCAGAAGGAACTTCCAGCCTCGCCAGTGGACCCTGCTGCCGAGGACGATGTGGCCGGAGGTGAGAGTGCCGGGTTGTGCGACGAGCTTCATGCCGAGCGTCTCGCGGACGAGCTCGATACGCGTGGAGAGCGCGAAGACGCGTGCGATAGGCGCGTTGACGGTTGCGGACTCGGTAATGATGAGTGGAGCCATACAACTACTACTGTGCCATGCACTTGTTCGCCAGAGCGGATGGCGGTGAGCGAGTGTGTGTCCGGTGAAAGCGACTCGTTCATCGCGAGGAGTTATGCTGACCGTGCCGCAGATGCGGCCTGCGAGGCGTGATGAGCTTGAAGTGGCTTGCGATGACGGGGTTGGCTGCGGCGATGATGGCGTCGGCTCAGGAGCCTGTGACGGTGGCGGTTGTGGGGCTGGAACATGGCCATGCTGCAGGGTTGTTCAGCCATATCGCGGCCTCGAAGAACGTGAAGCTGATTGCTGTTGTGGAGCCGGACAAGACACTGCAGCAGGAGTACTCGGACAAGTATCACGTTGATCCTTCGCTGTATGTGGACTCACTGGATGCGATGCTGACCAGCAAAGGCAAGCCGCAGGCGGTGCTGATCTATACCTCTCCGGTGCGTCACCGGGCGGTGACGGAGTGGGCGGCGAAGCATGGCATCGACGCGATGATGGAGAAGCCGTTTGCGACCACGCTGGCCGATGCAATTGCCATGCGCGATGTTGGCCGCAAATACGGCACCAAGGTGCTCGTGAACTACGAGACGACCTGGTATGCCAGCAACACGGCGGTGCTGAAGGACGTTGCTGATGGCAAGCTGGGCGAGGTGCGCAAGGTCGTCGTGCACGATGGGCATAACGGGCCTGCGGAGATCCATGTGCAGCCTGAGTTTTTGAAGTGGCTGACCGATCCGGCAAAGAATGGCGCGGGAGCGATGTTCGACTTCGGTTGCTATGGCGCCGACCTGATGACCGTGATGATGCATGGCGAGGTGCCGATCAGCGTGACTGCTGTGGCGCAGACCAACAAGCCGGATGAGTATCCGAAGGTGGACGACGATGCGACGATCATCGTGCGCTATCCGCATACGCAGCTAGTGCTGATGCCGAGCTGGGACTGGCCGATCGCCCGCAAAGACATGGAGGTCTATGGCGCGAAGGGCTATGAGATCGCTGTCGATCCGCTGACGGTGACCTCGCGCTTTAGCGAGAAGGAGAAGCCAGCGACGGTGGAGGAGCCGAAGCTGCCGCTGGCGTATACCGACTCGCTGGAGTACCTGGCGGCGCTGGAGCGGGGCGAGATCAAGGGTGACCATGACCTGAGCGCGGCGGATACGAACGTGGTCTCGATGCAGATTCTGGATGCGGCGAAGCGCAGCGTGCAGGAAGGCAGGACGGTGAAGATTGCGCCGGTTTCGCGCTAGGACCCTCCCCTGTTTTGCGGGGTAAAATCCGCAGCAGATTGGGGTTAGCGGTGGACCCCCCTCCGGGTGAGGTCGCTCTCGGGGAGGGCTGAGGTGAGTGCGGTTGTCAATGTGGAGCCGTGTGTGGTGGCCTGAGCCGCTGGGAGAAGAGCCAGGCCGTTGGCCGCGCTGTCTGCTACTGCTTCTATTGTTGGTGGGGTGTCAAGAGGGACTATGGCTTGCGGGCTTTGATGTGGCCCTGTTTAGCGTAGTCCAGAAGGCGCTTGTCGCGGGTGATGAGAGTCAGGCTATTTACTCTCGCGGTTGCTGCGAGGATTCGGTCGGCAGGGTCGTGGTGGAGGTCGCCGGGCAGGCGATTGGATTCGACGAGGATGCGCCCGGTGAGTTCTGCGATCCGAAAAGAATCGTGATTTGTGTCTCGGTCCCAAAGAATTTCGATGCTTTGGTCCAAGGAAATATGGCGAGCCTCGACGAGCAGGCCTAACTCCCAGCAACTGAAGGGAGACAGATAGACGAGCCCGCTGCGTTGCCACTCTTCCACTTCAGCGAAGAAGTGCGATGAAACTCGATCGGCGACAGAGTTCGTGATCCAGATCCAAATGTGAGTGTCCAGCAAGTATCCGTTCACTTCTTTTTATGGGCTTTCTTGGCTGGTTTTTCCGGTTTCTCCCAGGCCCACTCGGGAAGCGTCCACTCTTGCGGCAGAGGAGAGATGATGTCACCGAGGATTTTTATACCGGGGCTGCGTCCGATCACGGAGTAGAAGGGCTTCTGCTCTACGGGCACAGGTACGAACTGACCTACGATTTTGCCGCGCTTCGTGACCGTGACAGGCTGCTGTTTTTCCAGCGCCTCATCCATCAGTTTGAGGCACTTTGCTTTGAACTCGCCGGCAGCGACAGTCAGAGAATCGGCTTCTGGTTGGAATGCGAGCTTCATGACCATAGTCTATGACCATGGTCATAAAAGAAGCAATACTTGTTTAGCGCATTCTCCATTGCAGGCCGTTGGGCAGATCGCCAGTGGCGAAGTCGAAGTGGAGGACTCGACGATGAGCAGGTTGTGCGGATGGGGATGAGGCGTGCAGTAATAAGGGGCGCATGATGAGGGCTGCACCCGCGCTCACTTCGCAGATGATGGCGTTGGATTCATCGACGTATGTGGGTGCTTCATTCTGGTCTATGCGGCCTAGCTTGTGGGTGCCAGGCATGACGCGCAAGGCGCCGTTCGATGCGGGGCATGGGTCGAGGTGGACTCGTATGGTGACCATGCGGTTGAGGACTTCGGTTGGCGGCTGAACGTGGACGATGCCTTCCTTGGTTGACCACGGGCCGAAGCCCACAAATTCCATGCGCCCATTGACCGCGATAGTGACATCCTGGTGCCAGGGAACCTTCCAGTTGGCGGCGTCAGTCTTATCGAAGAGGGTGGAGCGGACGACGAAGGCATCACCGTCCAGTGTTTGTTGTAAGAGGGAGAGAACAGATGGGTGTTGCGCGACAGCTTGCAGTTCGGGGAGACGGTGCATGATGTCGCGTACGCCGCCGCGCTTTGAATCTGTGACGATGTGTTGTTCGATGCGCGCGATGAGAGTATCTACTTCAGATGAAGAGAGGATGGGTTCGGTGATTGCGAACCCATCCTCTTCAAAACGCTGCGAGTTGAGCACGCGTTACAGCTCCATCGAGTGTTCGGTGACGAGCTTGCTGGCGCGGGTTAGGAAGTCGGCGATGGTTACGCTGCCTTCGTCGCCCTTGGCGCGGACTCGGACGGAGACGCTGTCGGTTGCGGCTTCCTTGTCGCCCATGATGAGGATGAAGGGGAGCTTTTGCAGGCCGAAGTCGCGGATTTTGGCGTTCATCTTCTGGTTGCTCAGGTCGAGTTCTACGCGGAGGCCACCGGCTTCGAGGCGCTTCTTTACTTGCTGTGCGTAGTCGTGGTGCTTTTCGCTGATGGGGACCAGGCCGACCTGAACCGGTGCCAGCCAGAAGGGGAAGGCGCCGGCGTAGTGCTCGATGAGCACGCCGAAGAAGCGTTCGACGGAGCCAAAGAGGGCGCGGTGCACCATCATGGGCTGGTGCGGGGCGCCGTCTTCGCCGATGTATTCGAGGTTGAAGCGGGCGGGCAGGTTCCAGTCGAACTGTACGGTGCTGAGCTGCCAGAGGCGGCCGAGGACGTCGACGAGTTTGATGTCGATCTTGGGGCCGTAGAAGGCGGCTTCGCCGGGGATGGTTTTGTAGGGGATGTTTTTGCTGTCGAGCACGCGGGTGAGTGAGCCGACGGCGCGCTCCCACTGCTCGGCGCCGCCGATGAACTTGGGGTCTTTGGGGTCCCAGGTGGAAAGTTCGATCTTGAACTCGGAGAAGCCGAAGGTCTTGAGGACGGACTCTGCGAAGTCGATGCAGTCGGCGATCTCGGATTCGATCTGGTCGGGGGTGCAGAAGATATGGGCGTCGTCCTGGGTGAAGCCACGGACGCGGAGCAGGCCGTGCATGGTGCCGGAGCGCTCGTAACGGTAGACGTTGCCGAGTTCGGCGTAGCGCTGCGGGAGGTCGCGGTAGCTGCGGGGCGAGTTTTTGTAGATGAGGATGTGGCCGGGGCAGTTCATGGGCTTGATGCGGTACTCGGCGTCATCGAGCTCCATGGGGGGGTACATGTTTTC
>CAJCIM010000094.1 GCA_903970395.1 Acidobacteriaceae bacterium | reverse complement strand
CGGCGCTCGTATGCGGAGTAGACGCGCGTGGCGACGGCTTCAGCTGGGTTGATGGGGCCGTGCGAGCCGCTGATGTAGTGGTGTGGGATGTCGATGACGCCTGTGGGTGCGGGGATGAGGGGAGTGTTGACGCAGGAGGGAAGGCCGGCGATGGCGGCGCGCAGGCGCGGGTCGGTGGTGGTTTTGAGGAACGCCTGGCGCGCGGGGACGTCGAGGACGGAGGCTTTGGGGTTGGTGATGTCTTGCGCGTGTGCGAGGGTGGGGATGAATGCCAAGAGGAGGACGGCGGTGCGGAGATGCATGTGTGCTCCTGCGGAGGTGGTGATTGTTTGAAGTCTGGACGAAATGCTTGCGGAACCATTGTCTGCGAAGAGATGAGGGTTTGTCTCGGTTACTTTTTGCGAAGGGCTTCGAGCTCTTCGAGGGTGCGGGGCCAGTCGTCGCCGAGGAGGCGCGAGAGGGAGCGGTCGGCAAGGACTTTGCCGTGGGTTTGGCAGGTGGGGCAGTAGTTGGTTTCGTTGTCGGCGTAGCGGATGCGCTGGATGGGTGAGCCGCAGCGAGGGCAGGGTTGCTGGTAGCGGCCGTGCGCGGCCATCTCGGGGCGGAAGGCGGTGACTTTTTCAGGGAAGGATTCTTGCGCTTTGGCGTTGAAGCGGGCGATCCATGTTTGCAGGGTGGTGAGGGTTGCGGTGTGGAGGCGTGTGCACTCTTCGAGGGTGAGCTTGTGGGTCTGGGCGAGTGGCGAGAGCTGCGCGGCGTGGAGGATCTCGTCGGAGTAGGCGTTGCCGATGCCGGAGAGGACGCGCGGGTCTGTGAGGGCTCGCTTGAGGGTGCGGTTTTCCTGCGTGAGCGCTTGCTGGAAGGCTTCGGGGGTGGCGGAGAGGATGTCGAGGCCACCGGGGTCGAGGTCGGCGAGTGCGGCTTCGCCTTGGACGAGGTGCAGGGAGGCTCGGCGCTTGGTGCCGGCTTCGGTGAGGGTGAGTGAGCCGTGCGGGAAGTCGAAGGCGGCGAGGTTGTTGCGGCCGCCGAGTTTGGGGCGCTCGGCGTTTGGCTTGAGGTCGCGCCAGTGGAGTCGGCCAGCGATCATGAGGTGGAGGACGAGGAACAAGGGTTCACCGCCCCTGCCAGCAAGCTGGCCGGGAACCGCGGGTTCAGGGCTCAGGGCGCAGGGTTCAGAAGGCGTGGAGTTGAAGACGAAGACGATGCGCTTGCCGATGCGGCGGAGGGACGTGACGGTGTGGCCCTCGATGGTTTCGATGCGGGGGATGGCCGTGCGGAGGAGGAGTGGTGAGGCGATGCGGAGGTGCTCGAGGGGCTGGCCTACGATGCGCGGTTCGAGGGCGGTGAGGTAGGCCGTGATGTCGGGGAGCTCGGGCATAACAGCAGCGGGTAGACGGTAGAGGCTAGACAGTAGAAAAAGCGAGAGTCGTGGTGATGCAGACATCGTACATCCCACTCATGCGCAGAGAAGAGCGCATGAATTGCGCCCCGGCACTGCTCATAGATCGCTCCGATAGTCTCGGTTGATGTTGTTTTGACCGGTGACGGCATACCAGAGACCGCGGGCTCCAACGTAGATGGCCCCGATGCCGAGGCCACGAGCGCCATAGCGAGTGAGGGAAGAACCGCTGCCAAGATGCTTCCAGTCGTAGTATTCAACGCCTAACGCCGAGTGGGAGCTGCAAGAGACCACAACTGCCCTGTATCCAGCGCGCGAAGCTGTCGTCCTCATCTCCAACCATGGAGAAAGTCTATTGGAAGCAACGGCAACTACAGAAGCAGATTCCCTTCGGGAATGACAACAAGAAGAGCGAGTCGTCAGTCGTTCAGGTGTAGCTGAGTGGGCGCGTCACGCTTGATGCGACGGTCGATGTCCCGAAGCTTCAACTTGAGGATCAGCCATATATAGGACGTCGCGACGACGGCTGCGACGATGATCAAAAAGACGTGCATTTGGTGATCCTAGTTGAAGCCGCGGCGGGTGCGGTTGCGGGCGATGTCGTCGAGGTCGCGCTCCTGCAGTTTGTCACGCATGCGTTCGGCTAGCTGGGCGGCGTCTTCGTTGCGGCGGCGCTTTTCGCCTGCGGTGAAGGTGCGGGCTTCCGAGCGGGAGATCTTCTTGTGCGCGGTGAGGCCTTCGAGTAGGAACTCTGCGGCGGAGACGGCGACTTCGACTGGCGTACGTGAGTTGATCTTCAGCGGCGAAAGCTTTTCGAAGAGGCCCTGGATGCCTTGAAGTTCCTTGAAGACGTCGCGTGCAGGCTGCTTATCGTTGAGTTCGACGGAGCCGCCGAGGTTGAACCATTGCTCGATCTGTTGCGTGTTGGTGTCGGCGAAATAGCCATCGTAGATGTTGGCGACGGACTGACGGATGATCTCGCGGATGACGATGTCGGCGCCTTTCATCTCGCCTTCGTACTCGAGCTCGATCTTGCCGGAGATGCCGGGGAGCGCGGCGAAGAGATCGCCGACGCGGGGGACGACGAGGCTTTCGCCGTGGAGGAGTGCTCGGCGTTCGGCGTTGGAGAGGACGAGCTCCATGGTGGAGATGGGGAGGCGCTGCGAGACGCCGGAGCGCTTGTCGACCTTCTTGTCTTCGCGGGCGACGAAGGCGACCTGCTCAACGATCTGACGGATGTAGTGCGGGATGAGGATGGACTTGATGGCGGTGTTCGAGGGCTCGTAGGTGCGGGCGGTCCAGGCTTCCTGTTCGGTGATGCTGATGGCCTCGTCGAGGGACTCGGGGTAGTGGGTGCGGATTTCGCTGCCGATGCGGTCTTTGAGGGGGGTGACGATCTTGCCGCGGGCGGTGTAGTCCTCGGGGTTGG
>CAJCIM010000093.1 GCA_903970395.1 Acidobacteriaceae bacterium | reverse complement strand
TGTAGGAGCTTCCTACGCGCTCGATGACAAGACCACCGTCCGCGCCGGTTTTGGCCTGTTCTATGACACGGTGTACATGCTGTCGATCCTGAACCTCCGTGGCACCACGGACGGCGGGGCGCTCGGCATCGGTAACAATCTTGCCGGGGCGTTGCCGGTCGTCACAGCGCAGGCGACACCTACCAATGCAGGCGGTGGTGTTGTCATCAAGAACGGTCAAGCCATCTTCCCGACACTCGCGGCGGCTCAAGCCGGTGCCGGTGTTACCAACGCCTTCTCGGTCGATCCCAACTACCGCCCCTCCTACACCTATAGCTACAACCTCAACATCGAGCGCCAGCTCGGACCGAAGGTCATCGCTCAAATTGGTTATCTTGGAACGCTCTCGCGCAAACTGACTTCGGTTCGTGATATCAACCCCACAGCCATCAGCGCAACCGACCCTGAGGACCAGACAACGCGCCCCTTCTACAACCGCTTCCCCAACATCGGCAACGTCAACCAGCTCAGCAGCAATCTCAACGCAAACTACAACTCGCTGCAGGCGACGTTGCGCACCACTAGTTGGCACGGACTCACCACACAGGCTGCCTACACCTGGAGCCACGCGCTGGACTATGAGACCGGCCTGATTCCTTACCTGCCTGAGAACAGCTACCAACAGAACCGTGAGTACGGGAACAGCGACTTCGATACCCGCAATACTCTCTCAGCTCTCCTCAACTACAAAATCCCTGTGGTCGGTGGTCCAGAACGGTTGACCCATGGCTGGGAGTTGAACAGTGCAATCAGCCTTCACGGGGGCCAGCCTTTCTCGGTCATCGCGAACTCGGATGAGCTGGGCAACGGTGACAGCGCTGATCGTGCCAACTACACGGGCGTGAACCCCTTCCGTGGAGTGTCGCACGCCATCACTGGCGGCGTGGCGGAGTGGTTCAACCCGGCCTCCTTCACCGAGCCAGCTGCGGGCACCTACGGCAACCAGCGCCGCAACCAGTTCTACAACCCTGGCTTTGCCGATGTGGACTTCTCGATTGTGAAGGACACCCGGATCAAGGAGGGCGTCAACCTGCAGCTGCGCGCGGAGACCTTCAACCTCTTCAACCGCATCAACCTCGCGCCCGTCGGCGCTCCGCAGACCAGCGCGGGCGGCAACACCATCGGGTCCACCATCGGCGCCTTCTTCGGCGCTACCAGCATCGGCCCCGGCGAGCCGTTCAACGTCCAGTTCGTCGGCAAGATCATCTTCTAACCGGCTACAACTCAACCCTCAACAGCAGAGGCCTCCTTCGGGAGGCCTCTGCTGTTGAAGCACTACTTACTACTGTCTACTCACTGCCGTCTGCCTTTACGCGCCCGGTTTTAGCTTCTTCAGCTCCTCGCCCAGCAACAGCGCATCGGCGATCTCGCGCATGGACTTCCGCCGTTGCCGGCTCTCTTTTTGCATCAGCAGATAGGACTCGGACTCGGAGAGGCCCAGATCGCGCTGCAGAATTCCCTTCGCACGCTCGACCGTCTTGCGCGTCTCCAGCCGGTCTGCGAGCTGAACGTTCTCGCTCTCCAGCCGCGCGCGCTCGATCTCCGCGCCGACGAGGAAGCCGATCGTCGACAGCAGCCGCACCTCGGAGTCGCTGTGCTGATAGCTCAGCCGGTGCTGCAGGTTGATGACGCCGACGACCTTGTTGGCGCATAGAATCGGCGTCGACAGGATCGCCTCGAATGCATCCTCCGGCAGGTTGCTGAACACCTTGAAGCGCGGGTCCTCGGAGGCTTTGGAGCTGATCGCGACTGGCTCGCGGTGCTCCGCGACCCAGCCGGTGATGCCTTGTCCGACCGACAGATCGAGCCGATCCAGAAGCTCCGCATGCGGATTGCTCGATGCACGCAGAACGAGCTTGTCGGCCTGCTTCTTCGATGCTTTGTCGGTGCTCTTGTCGTTGGACTCGATGACGTAGATGAAGCAGGAGTCGCAGGGAATCATCGAGGTGACGAAGCCGACGATGTGGTCGAGCACAGCGTGCAGCGGATCGGCGGCAGCGATGCGGCGGCTGATCTCGTGCAGGAACTCGAAGGAGCTTAGGCCGTCGGTGAAGCCGGCCATCGTTGGCGTGGACTCAGCGACGCGGCGCACTTTTCGTTTGCCTTCCGGCACCGTTGTTACCAGCTCGCCGGCAAGTGCTGTATCCGTAGGCTTTTCGGAGGGCAGCAGCTCGTAGCCGATCGCTGCGGCCAATTCGCGCTTCTGCTCCAGTACTTGCGCCGAATACTGAGCTGCTTCATTCACCAGGAAGCCAAGCTTCGGGCGCGAAGGCTCGAAGTCCGGCGTGATGCCGTAGTGCAGCAGCTCGGCCGTCGTCGTCGGGCCGATCGAGATGACGGCGATGTTGCGCAGCCCGCGCATCAGGTCAGGCACGGAGTTCATCTCCTGCGCGACCATCATCAGGTGGATTACCTGGACTGCCGTGGTAAAGAGAATGATGTCCACCTGAGCGCGCGCAATGCCGTGGACCGTCTCGCGCAGCGGCTGCAGGTCGTGCGGCAGCTCCCAGCGGTAGACGGGAACTTTCAGCACAGAGGCGGCCCGCTCACTGAGCGCGGCCAGCAACTCTGGATTGGATGCACCGTACTCCTGAATGGCGACGCGGAGCGAGCCGAACTCGTCGCCAAAGACACGATCCATGACCGCGATGAGTTCGCGCGATGTGTTCGGCTCTGGCGCGGTGGCGATCGATTTGATATCGAGTTCGCGCAGGACTGCCTCCGGCTTAGGCCCACGCGTGACGATGCGAGTCTTGCGCAGAGCGTTGAGGAAGGCTTCCTGGTCGCCGGTGGCGCTGATGATATCCACCAGAGCGCGCACGCCGACACCCGTGAGAAGCACGACGACATCGATCTCGCCGGCGATCAGCTTCCTGGAGAACTCCAGCGCGGCGGTGTTGGAGTCGAGTTTGACCTCGCGCATTGCAGGCACCACAAACGGTTCGCCGCCGTAGGTGCGGATGAGCTTTTCGACTTCTTTCGCTCGACGGGACTCGAGCGAAAGAACCCGGAGCCCTTCGAAGCTAGCATGCGCCATCAGTTTCCCTCGTGCCCTCAGAGCCGGATGGGAACGTGTCCGCGACAGCAGCGTTGGTGCAGCAGACACGTTCGCGTGGAGAAATCCCAACTGTGATTCAGTGGGCCGCTGCCAAGTAGTCTAACCGGAAACTGTACGGCTCTGCATAGCGGTCGCCATACGCCAACTCTGTCTGCTATCTATGCAGCTTCTACGGCCGCGCGTGCGATGAGTACTGCTGTGTATGCAGCGCCAAAGCCGTTGTCGATGTTGACCACCGTCACGTTTGGGCTGCATGAGTTGAGCATTCCTAACAACGCTGTCACTCCAGCGAATGAGGCGCCGTATCCGACTGACGTTGGTACGGCGATTACAGGGACGCCAACAAGGCCTCCGACGACGGAGGGTAGAGCGCCTTCCATTCCCGCGCAGACGACAACGGCGTCTGCGGCGGCGAGCTGCTCACGGACGGCGAGCAGGCGCTGCAAACCAGCTACGCCAACATCGTACAGCCGTGTGACGGATGTGTGGAAGGTCTCGGCGGTGATGGCGGCCTCTTCGGCGACGAGGAGATCGCTGGTGCCCGCGCAGAGGATGGCGATCCTTCCGCGCGGCGCAGAGGCTGACTGCCTAAGTGCGATGGTTCGTGCTGTTGCGTTGTAGGTCGCGGCAGGGAAGTGATGCAGCACAAGCTCTGCGGTTGTGGCGCTGGCGCGTGTAGTGAGCACGTCCACGCCGTCGGCGGCGAGGCTGGTGAAGATATCGAGTACCTGTTCGGGCGTCTTGCCTGCGGCGTAGATGACCTCGGGCAGACCGGAGCGCAGGCTGCGGTGGTGATCGACGCGTGTGTGGCCGAGGTCCTCGAATGGCAGCGACGTCAGACGCGATGCTGCGGCTTCGGGCGCGAGTGTGCCGCGTTCGACTTCGGAGAGCAGTTGGAGCAGCGTGTCGCGTGTCATGCCTTGGCCTCGCGTTGCATGTAGGCAGCGGTGGCGGCCTGTTGGACGGATTTAACTGGTACGCTGTGCTGCAATGCGGCGGCGCGGCAGTCTTCGAACTCGGGAGCGATGTTCAGCTCTGCACCTTCGCGCAGGCCTAGCTTGACGCGTATTTGTCCGTACTGCGTGGTGACGGTGACGACCTTGCGATCGAGCGCGATGCGGCGGTCCTGGCGGATGCGTATGCCGAGGGTGCTGGTTTCGGCGAGCAGCAGCGCCTCGAAGGTTGCGGCGTCTGCGGGCTTGGCGAGCAGGGTCAGCAGCGTTCCTGGGCGGCCCTTCTTCATGACGACTGGCGTAAGCATCACGTCGAGGGCGCCTTTGGCGAGGGCCAGTTCGGCGACGTGCGCGATGACCTGCGGCGAGAGGTCGTCGAGGGCGGTTTCAAGCACGGTGACGGTTTCGGTTGCGCCGTCGTCGACGTGGCCGATGTTGAGCCGCAGGACGTTGGGGAAGTCGTGTGGGTTGCGCGTGCCTGCGCCGTAGCCGATGCACTCGACGGCCATCGCGGGCTGCGGTCCGAAGGTTGGGTTAAGAGCGCGGAGTAGTGCTGCGCCGGTTGGTGTGACGAGCTCCTTCTGGATGTGTGCGGAGTACGTTGGAACGCCGCGGAGCAGGTCGGCTGTTGCAGGAGCGGGAACGGGAAAGGTTCCGTGCGCGCAGACGACCATTCCGCCGCCGACGTTGAGCGGCGAGCTGTACCATGCGCCGATGGCGAGGTAATGGATGCCTGCGCTGGCAGCGACGATGTCCACGATGGCGTCGACTGCGCCGACCTCGTGGAAGTGGATGTCGTCGACGGGGATATTGTGGATCTTCGCTTCGGCGTGGCCGAGCAACTCGAAGGCCTGTAGAGCGGTGTGCTTCACGGCGTCGGCGAGTGGCGCGGCGGTGATGAGCGTGCGGATCTGCGTGAGCGAGCGACCGTGAACGTGAGTGTGCGTATGTGGCTCGTCGTGGTGATGATGGCCGGCCTTGTGCAGGTGCTGCGTCTTGGGTTGCTGCGAGAACGTGTGTGAGAGCTGCTGCGTCTGCTCGTCGCCTTCGGCGAGGTGATCGCCTTCCATCACGTGGACCTTGGTGCTGGAGATGCCGCTACGATCGACGGTTTCGACGCGCAGAGTGGCGTTGAGATTGAGGGCTGCTGTTGCGTCCTGAAGGACTTCGAGAGGGACGCCTGCGTGGAGCAGAGCGCCGAGAAGCATGTCACCAGAGATACCAGCAAAGCAGTCGAGATACGCGATACGCATGAAGCTATTGTCTCGCGTTCGCAGTTACTTTGCTGTCTCGATAGAGACGAGAACTTCATTCATGGAGCCAGAGCGATAGCCTTGCGTGTCGAGCGCAATGTAGAGGAAGCCGAGCGGCCGCAGCGCTGCGGTGATTGCGTCGAGGGCTTCGAGCGAGAGCGCGGTTGCGAGGTCTTCGCGGGCGATCTCGATGCGGGCGAGGTCGCCATGGTGGCGGACGCGGACCTGCAGAAAGCCAAGGTCGTGCAGAGCGTCTTCGGCCTGCTCGATCTGCGCGAGTTTTTTGGTCGTGACGTGGGTGCCGTAGGCTATGCGGCTGGAGAGGCAGGCGCTGGCGGGTTTGTCGGCCAGGGTTAGGCCAGCGCGGCGGGCGAGGGCGCGGACCTCGGCCTTGGTGAGTTCGGCCGCGGCGAGCGGTGCGGCGGCGTGGTGCTGGGCTGCGGCCTGCTGGCCGGGGCGGAAGTTGGCGACGTCGGGAGACTGGTCGTCGGCGTTCATGCCGTAGGCTAGGGCGGCGAAGCCGAGTTCGCGGCGGGCCTGCTCCATGCGGGTGAAGAGCTCGTCCTTGCAGTGGAAGCAGCGGCTGGCGTCGTTACGGATGTACTCCGGGTCGTCGAGCTCTGCGGTCTGGAGCACCTTGAGCGGGATTGCGTGGTTGGCGGCGAAGGCCAGAGCGGCGGCGAGTTCGCGGCGCGGTAGCGACGCCGAGTCGGCGATGATGGCAAGCATCTTGTCGCCGAGAACGCGGTGCGCGGTGAAGGCGAGGAATGCGGAGTCGGTTCCGCCGGAGTAGGCGATGAGCGCGGAGCCGAGGCTGGCAATTTCGGCTTCGAGCCGTTGGAGCTTGCGGTCGAGATTGGTTGCGTCGCTCAGCGGGACCCCTCCCCCTCATTCTTGTAAGATCCGCAGGAATAAAGGGTTAGCGGTGGAACCCTGTTTTCGGCCGTGGCGGTGGTTTGGGCGATCGAAGGATTTTATGCCGGGCCTTTGGCCCTCAGACTCCGGCTGATTCGGCCTCTTTGCCTGAACCGGTTGACTACGTCGCTTGAGGCAGGTAGCAAGGCGCTTCTAAGTCAGTTACCGGTGGCTTCTTCCTGCGTCAGCTACCGGAGCCACTTCTTTAATTGTACGTGGGGTGTCAAGAGGCGGGGAGTGGGTTTGGGCGGGTGAACGTGGCGTTGCGGGGTGGGGATATGTGGTTGAGATTGTTGTGCGTTGTAGGTGTGGCTAGCGTATGCTTACCGACGGGTTCCTCCCACGACGAAGGAGTCTTTCAAGTGCAGTCTCGCAATACCCGGCAGAAGGAAGCGATACGTACGGCGTTTATGACCGAAGGCCGTCCCTTATCCCCAGAAGAGACCCTTAGCTATGCGCAGGAACAGGTTGAGGGCATTAGCATTGCAACGATCTATCGCAACATCAGCTCGCTGGTGGAGGAGCGGTGGTTGACGCCGGTTTCGATTCCCGGTGAGTCGGCGCGGTATGAGATCGCAGGCAAGGGGCATCATCACCATTTTCGGTGCAACCAGTGTGGCAAGGTGTTCGAGATGCCGGGCTGTAGCTTGAACGGCAAGCCGAAGCTGCCGCGGGGTTTCCGCGCGACAAGCCATGAGTTTTTTATCTTTGGGGTTTGTTCGGAGTGTAAGTAGTTATTAGGAAGTAGCTTGGGTTCAAAAAGCGAAAGGCGGCGGCTGAGAGGCTTTCTCGGTCGCCGCCTTTTGTTGAGGTGTGTGCGGCTGCCTGGCGAAGGCGTTCACGCAGAGTTCGCAGTGTGCGCCCCCAGAGTACGCAATGTAAGACCGATTAGAAGTGGAAGCCTACCTCTGCGGTCATGGCGCGGGGGGTTACGTAGTGGGTGCCGCTGAAGGTGGAGAGGAAGTTGTAGAGCGCGTACTTGTTCAGGATGTTGACGCCGGTGAGGCGGAGGCTCCACTTGTAGTGGTCGCCCTTGAAGAGGTCGTCGTCGCCGATGGAGGCGTCGAAGAGGTTGCGAGGGGCGATGCGCGGCGGGTTCTTGTCGTTGTTGCCGGTGCCGGGGGCGGGGATGTTGATCAGGTTTGAGCTGAACTGCGAGGCGAGGCACTGGCTGAAGCCGCCGTTGGCGAGCGTGGCGTGGACGCCGTTGCAGATGAGGCCGGCCTGGAACTGCTCGTCGGCGGTGAGGCCGGAGAGATTGATGCCGGGTTGGCCACCGATGAGGATGGAGGTATCGCCGCAGGCGGAGTTGGGGTCGTCGGAGAGCGGGTTGTAGCAGGGGGCAGCGCCAGCTACAAGGCCGGAGTCGTAGCGCCAGTTGACACCGACCCAGGGCGCGCGTTTGACGGGCAGGGTGTACTGCAGGTGGGTGGTCTCGTTATAGCGCTCGTCGTGGTCGATGCGGAACGGATAGTTGACGCCAGCCTGGGCGACGGTGGCTCCGGCACCGGAGACCTGTGGCGGGAAGAAGCGCGCGGCGACCGAACTCATGACCACGTAGGCGGTGAAGTTTTTGTAGCTGGGCACGTCCACACGGAGATCGAAGCCGGGAATCTTGGAGTTGTGCCAGTCGATGGGGAAGGTGATGGGGGTGTTGCCGAGTACGGAGAAGTCGAATGCGTTGTGGGTGTACTTCCAGATGTAGTCGCCGGAGAAGACGAGGTACTTGCCGAAGGTCTGCTGCAGGCCCGCGTGGAACTCGTTGCGGAAGCCGGGCTGAAGGGTGTTGCCGACACCGGAGGAGCAGAGCAGCAGAGGGTTGAGGACGCTGTTGGCGCAGCCTTCGCTGGAGAGAACGAGGTTTTCATTGAAGGGGGTTTCGAGCGTGCGGGCGTAGCTGGCGCGCAGGACGGTGCCGGACTTCTTGATGGTGTAGGAGGTGCCGACGCGGGGTTCGGCCTGACGCTGGACGGTGAGGCCGTTGTAGAGGTCGCCGCGGATGCCGAGGTTGAAGAGCCAGTTGCCAAACTTGAGGTTGTCTTCGACGTAGAGACCGAGTTCCTTGACGTCGGTGCGGCCGAGGAAGTTGTACTCGCCGCCGCCGCGGGTGAGGTCGTAGGGCAGCAGGACGGGGTTGAAGTTGCCGCCGACGGAGGGGTCGTTGGAGACGAACCCGTAAGTGGTGCACTGGGTGCTTGCGGTGAAGCCGGCGACCGCGTTGCCGTTGGCGTCTACGCAGGGGGCGTTGAAGTACGGCGAGACGACTCCGAGGGTGTCGTTCTCGCGCAGGAAGGTCTGCGAGTAGAGGCCGCCGATCTTGAAGCTGTTGATGCCGTGGGTGTACGAGAGGTCCGAGTGGATGGCTGCGTTGGTGAGCGAGCGGTCCTGGCCGATGGACTGGTTCTGGAGGTTGGGCGCGGACTTGTCGGCCAGAGGGTTGTTGCTGGGGTAGTAGTTGTAGGCGTCGCGGCGTACGTAGGCGCCGAAGTTAAAGACGGCGTTTGCGCCGATGGTGCGGGTGTAGCCGGGGGCGATGTTGTAGGTGAGGATCTGCGAGCGCTGGTCGGCGTTGCCTACGGAGCCGAGAACGGGGAATGGGCTGGCGCCGCCGCTGATGACGTTCTGGACGTCGAGGTTGTCGAAGTCGTTGGGGGTCTGGAACCAGGAGCGGCTGACCGAGACGTTGAGGTGGACGGAGTCTGCGGGTGTGATCTGGCGATCGACGCGGTCGAAGATGTTGAACTCGTTGCCCTTGTCGTGGAAGACGGTGAACTCGGGAGGATCGAGGAAGCGGCCGGTGTTGAGGGCGTCGATCTCGAAGAAGTTGCCCCACTTGGGACCGCCGTAGCTTATGTCGAAGGTGCCGTTGGCGGAGCCGAAGGTGCCGTAGGAGGCGGTGAGCTCGCCGGTGGGCTTAGTGATGCCGAGGCCGGAGCGGGTGGTGACGTCGATGACGAGGCTGGTCTTGCCGCCGTATTCGGCTGGCGGCGCGCCGGAGATGACCTCGACGGACTGGACGGCATTGACGGGGAGCTGGTTGGAAAAGACCTTGCTTTGCTGGTCGGTGATGGACTGGCCGTCGATGGAGAAGGAGTTGGAGGCGTGGTCGCCGAGGCCGTGGAAGAGGCCGTTGGAGTCTGCGGAGACCCCGGGTGAGGCGAGGGTGACGAGCGAGCTGAGGCCGGAGGACTGGCTTTCGAGGGGTAGCTTGTCGAAGAGGCCGCGGTCGATGTCGGTGTGGAAGGTGGGGTCGGATTCGGTGAGGTCGCCGGCGTCAACGTCGATGGTGGTGTCCGTGGCGCCGATGTTGAGGGTGATGTTGGCGGTGACGGGGACGAAGGAGGTCAGTTTGACGTCCTGGTGCGAGGCGGAGAAGCCGGTGGCGGTGGTAATGAGACTGTAGGGATTGAGTGGGACGTTGGAGAACTGATAGTGACCGACGGTGTCGGTGATGGTTTTGCGGCTGTAGCCGGAGACGGGGTTCTGGAGGACGACGGCTGCGCCGGGGATGGCGGCACCGGTGGAGTCGGCGACAGTGCCAGCGACTGTCGCGGAGGTGCCGGCGGACTGCGCTGCTGCGGCAGTGCCTTCCAGGAGGAGTACGAATAGGGATAGAGATGCCGCCACCTGCGTGGCGCGCTTAAGAGTCGTGTACATACACTGCCTTCTCTTGGTTGTGGGGCCTGTTTGTGTTGGGGATCGGGGGACGATCTATGCGTTGTGAGCGCGGACAGGCGGGGGGCGGGTGTAGAGTTCGGCGTGGATAAAGGTGCGCGGCCGGGTGATGGGCGCGGTGGGGATGAGGCTCTGAAAGAGCCGGACGATGACGACCTGGGCGGGTGTGGCAGCAACCTGCGCGACGGCGTGGGCCGTGACGCAGAGGCTGCAGGAGCCGTGGTCGTCCGCCGACTGCTGATGCGAGTGTGTAGCCGAAATTGTGCCGCTGAGGATGACGAGCGCCATGCAGAGCACGCTGAGCAGAAGCTGCCAGCGGCGCGGAGACGTCGTCTTGGAGCAGGTCAACACTTGCCCCCAGTATAGACCAGGCAGGACGGCGTTGGGATTTGGTTCGCAATAAGGGAGCTGCCGGTACGTTGATGGGGCTGGATGGGGATTCGCGTTGCGCAGGGGTTCAGGACTAGGCTATTAGGGATGGAGTCGAATGCGCTTTGTGCAGCATTGGACATCCGGAAGGGAAGAAGCGACGTGCCATCCGTAGATGAGACGATCCAGCTGATTCGCATAGGCGAACGGCCAGGTGCAGGGGCAGTAACGATGTGTTCGACGGCGTTGGCGGACGGGCCGTGGGAGTTTGATGCGAAGGAGCCGGGGTATGGGCCGGGGGCTTCGATGTGGGACGTTCTGCCGAGCGATGCGCCTCGGCAGGGGAGTCTTCCGAGGGAGTATCGCGAGGCGTCGAAGGCGGAGCTGGACAGCCGGATCCTGGCGGCGAAGGCAGAGCTGGGCGAGCGGTTGGTGATTCTGGGGCATTTTTATCAGCGCGACGAGGTGGTGAAGTACGCGGACTTTGTGGGCGATTCGTTCCAACTGGCGCAGGCGACGAAGACGCGGCCGCAGGCGGAGGCGATTGTGTTCTGTGGCGTGCACTTTATGGCCGAGACAGCGGAGATGCTGTCGGGGCCGGAGCAGAGGGTGATACTGCCGAACCTGGCGGCGGGGTGTTCGATGGCGGACATGGCCGATCTGGATTCGGTGTTGGATTGCTGGGAGCAACTGGAAGAGGTCTATGGGAAGGAGCCGGATGCGCAGGGGCGCGTGCCGGTGATTCCAGTGACGTATATGAACTCGTCTGCGGCGTTGAAGGGGTTTTGCGGGGAGCGCGGCGGGATTGTATGTACTTCGTCGAATGCGAGTGCGGTGTTGAAGTGGGCGTTTGAGCGCGGGCAGCGGGTGTTGTTCTTTCCGGACCAGCACCTGGGGCGCAATACCGGCAAGGCGATGGGTGTTCCGCTGGAGCAGATGCCGATGTGGAATCCGAACAAGGAGCTGGGCGGGAGCGATGCGCAGACTCTGCGCGATGCACGCGTGTTGTTGTGGCACGGGTTTTGCTCGGTGCACAAGCGATTTACCGTGGGGCAGATTAAAGCGGCGCGGGAACGGTATGCGGG
This sequence comes from Acidobacteriaceae bacterium, assembly GCA_903970395.1. GTDB lineage: Bacteria > Acidobacteriota > Terriglobia > Terriglobales > Acidobacteriaceae > Granulicella. Next base: position 5,479 of record CAJCIM010000093.1, on the reverse strand, counting down.
CGTTCGGGTGATTGTGCATCCGGAGTGCCCGATGGAGGTGGTCGACGCGGCGGATGAGTCGGGTTCGACGGACTATATTCGCAGGGCGATCGAGTCGACGACGGAGCCGACGGTGTTTGCGATCGGTACGGAGATCAATCTGGTGCAGCGGCTGGCGAATGAGAATCCGCAGCATACGATCTTCTGTCTGGATTCGATTGTGTGTCCGTGCTCGACGATGTACCGGATTCATCCGGGGTATCTGGCTTGGGTGCTGGAGGCGCTGGTGCGTGGCGAGGTGCTGAACCGGATTACGGTGCCGGAGCAGGTTGCGACCCATGCGCGTGTGGCGCTGGAGCGGATGCTGAGTGTGCTGCCGCCGGCGGTGAAGGCGTCCCCTGCGAAGCTGGGGCCTGCATGAAGCGAGTGATTGTTGTGGGCAGCGGGATTGCAGGGCTGGTGGCGGCGCTGGAGTTGAGCCAGAGCTGCGATGTGACTCTGGTGACGAAGGCGGCGCTGGCGGATAGCAATACTCGCTGGGCGCAGGGCGGCATTGCTGCGGTGATGTTTGAGGACGACAGCGTGGGCGAGCATATCGCCGACACGCTGAGCGCTGGCGCCGGGCTGTGCAATGAGAGCGCAGTGGAGGTGCTGTGCACCGAAGGGCCGGAGCGGATTCGGGATTTGATTCGGCTGGGGGTCGCGTTCGACAAGCAGGATGGTGAGCTGGCGCGTGGGCTTGAGGCGGCGCATGGACATGCGCGGGTACTCCACGCTGGCGGCGATGCGACGGGGTTGAATCTGGAGATGACGCTGGTGCGCGCCGTGCGTGCAGCTAAAGTTCGCGTGATGGAACAGACGTTTGCGTGCGAGCTGGTGGTGGAGGATGAGCGCGTGCGTGGGCTGGAGGTGCTGGGCGGCGGAAAGCGCAGCGTGCTGGGTGCTGATGCTGTTGTGCTGGCTTGCGGTGGAGCGGGACAGCTGTATCGGTATACAACGAACCCGGCGGTAGCTACGGGGGATGGTGTGGCGCTGGCGCTGCGGGCTGGGGCTCAGCTTGCGGATATTGAGTTCTACCAGTTTCATCCGACGGCGTTGGCGACGAAGGAGACATTTTTGATCTCGGAGGCCGTGCGCGGTGAGGGTGCGGTGCTGCTGGATGCCAGGGGCGAGCGGTTTATGCAGAAGCTGCATCCGGATGCGGAGCTTGCGCCGCGCGATGTTGTTGCGCGGTCGATTGCGCGGCAGATGGCGTTGCAGGGCGGCAAGCCAGTGCTGCTGGATGCGGCGAGGCTGGAGCGCGAGAAGGGCGAAGGGTTTCTGGCGAAGCGGTTTCCGACGATTGATGCTGCGGTGAAGGCTCGCGGATTTGATTGGGCGAAGGAGCCGGTGCCGGTGACTCCTGCGGCGCATTATTGGATGGGCGGCGTGAAGACGGATGTTTGGGGGCGGACGTCGATTGCCGGGCTGTATGCGGTGGGCGAGGTAGCTTGTACAGGCGTGCATGGAGCGAACCGGCTGGCAAGCAACTCGCTGCTGGAGAGTTTGGTGTATGCGTGGCGGTGTGCGGAGCAGCTGCCGCAGGATGATGCGCGTCGCTGGCCGGAGATGACGGGTGCGGTGCTCGCGCTGGAGATGGAAGAGGGGCGCGGTGCGCGTGAGGTGGAGCGCGGTGAGTTGCAGACGCTGATGTGGAATCGCGTGGGTATTGAGCGCAGCGGTGAAGGCTTGCGTGAGGCTGCGGAGCAGATGGCTAGCTGGCGAGGATGCAACCCGAAGATCGCGAGTGTGTTTGAGCGGGAGACGGCGAACCTGTTGACGATTGCGCGGGCGATGGTGGCGGTGGCGCTGGACCGGCGTGAGTCGCGTGGGGCGCATTACAGGGTGGATTATCCGGAGACTCGGGTGGATATGCAGCACTCGATTGTGTGTGCGGAGAAGGTGCTGGTGCCGGCGTATGAGTGAGTGGATGAAGCTGTCTGAGGATGCGATCACGAGAGTTGTGCTGGCGGCGCTGGAAGAGGATGCTCCGTGGGGGGATGTCACGTCGCAGGCGTTGATTCCTGCGGATGCGGTGGTGACGGCGCAGCTGGTAGCTCGTGAAGCCGGGGTGCTGTGCGGTGCGGATATCTTTCGTGCGGCGATGACGCTGACCGATGCGGAGATTGCGACAGAGTTAGCGTTTGCGGATGGAGCTGAGTTCGTCGCCGGAGATGTGCTGGCGACGGTGCGTGGGTCTGCGCGTGGTGTGCTGCAGGCGGAGCGCGTGGCGTTGAATCTGGTGCAGCGGTTGAGCGGGATTGCGACGATGACGGCGAAGTATGTTGCGGCTGCATCCGGGACAAAGGCGAGGATTGTGGATACGCGGAAGACGACTCCGGGGCTGCGTGCGCTGGAACGGTATGCGGTGCGGTGTGGGGGTGGGCATAATCACCGGTACTCGCTGTCGGATGCGGTGATGGCGAAGGACAACCATCTTGCGGTGTTGAAGGCGAATGGGGTGACGGATGTGACGGAGGCGCTGCGGGCGATGAAGGCCCGGTTGCCGCATACGGTGCATGTCGAGGTTGAGGTGGATCGGATCGATCAGATTGAAGCGGTGCTGGCGGCGGGTGTGGATACGGTGTTGCTGGATAACTTCTCCGTGGAGCAGCTGCGCGAAGGGGTTGCGTTGATTGCGGGGCGTGCGCTGGTGGAGGCCAGTGGCGGGGTGACGCTGGAGAAGATTGCGGCGATTGCGGCGACGGGGGTGGATGTGATCTCGGTGGGTGCGTTGACGCATAGCGTGAGGGCGCTGGATTTGGGGTTGGATATTCGGGCGTAGGGCGGGCTGTTTCTTTGGCTGCTATGTGAGGTCGTGGTGGTCCCCAAAGCAGATCCTTCGCCGCGCTTAGGATGACAAAGGTTTCTCAGATTTCTGCGAAGACAGCGACGGATGCTATCGTTTGGTTCCATGAGGGATCAGGACGCGCGAGCGCTCGGGATGTGGCTGCTGCTGTGTGTGGCGTCGGTTGCGTGGGGGCAGCAGACGGCGGATGGAGCGTTTCGTGCGGGGCAGGCTGCGATGGCGCGGGGGGATCGTGCGACGGCGCAGCGTGAGTTTGCTACTTCGTTGACGCTGTACGCGCAGATGGAGGCTCAGGCTGTGGCCCAGCATCGGGCTTTGCCTGCAAGTACGCTACAACGGTATGCTTTTGCGCTGGCGACGGTGGGGCAGGTTCAGGATGCGACGGTGCAGATGAAGGCAGCGTCGGACGCGGAGCCGAAGAATGCGACGCTGCATAACGACCTCGGGTCGCTATATGCGCAGCAGCAACAGTGGCCGTCGGCGGAGAAGGAGTTTGTGGCGGCGGTACAGTTGATGCCGCTGAATGCAGAGATGCATCTGCACCTGGGGCTGGCGATGCAGGCGCAGGGTGAGCCGAGAGGGCTGAAGGAGATGGCTCGGGCGGCGGCGCTTGATCCGCGGAGTGAGGCGATTGCGTTGCAGTATGGTGTCGCGCTGGAGGGTGCGGGTGATGATGCGAAGGCGATTCCGGTGTTGCAGGGGTTGCTGGTGAGGCATCCGGCGAATGTGGGGGCGATGTATGAGCTGGCGTTGGCGCTGCAGCGGAGCGATCGTGTGCCGGAGGCGGTGGCGCTGTTCGAGAAGGTGTTGAAAGCGCAGCCGCAGAATGCGGATGCGATGACGAACATGGGCATGGCGTTGACGCAGGAGCAGCGAGCGAAGGATGCCGTGCCGGTGTTGCAGAAGGCGGTTGCGATGGCTCCGCAGAGTGCGACGGCGCTGGAGGATTTGGCTGCGGCGTATGTGCAGTTGAACCAGCTGGATGATGCGGTGACGGCGTTGCAGGCGGCGTTGAAGATCTCTCCGGATGCGCCGCAGCTGCACTATGATCTGGGGCTTGCGTACAAGATGCAGGATGATGGGGTGCGGGCGATTCCGGAGCTCGCGCAGGCGGAGCGGCTGGATGCGAAGGCTCCTGAAGCGCCGCTGGCGTTGGGGATGCTTTATATGCAGGCGGGACGATATGAGGATGCTGCGCGGGAGCTGAAGACGTCGCTGGATATGCGGCCGCAGAATGGCGATGCGTGGGCGACGCTGGGGAGCGTCTATAACCATCTGGATAAGCTACCGGAGGCCGAAGCCGCGCTGGCGCAGGCAATTGCGCAGTTGCCGGAGCAGGCTGATCCGCATCTGACGCTGGCTGCGGTGTATGTGAAGGAAAAGAAGACAGCGGAGGCCGTGGCGGAGCGGAAGCAGGCGGCGGAGTTGATGCGCACGCACATGAATGAGCAGCGTGCGGAGGTGGCGACTCATGCTGGGGAGTCGCTGCTGAAGAGCGGCGATGTGGCGGGGGCGATGGTGCAGTTTCAGGATGCGTTGAGCTATGACCCGAAGTACAGCGCGGCTCATGCGGGGCTCGCGAAGGCGTATGACGCGAAGGGGCGCAGCGCGGATGCGGCGGCGGAGCGGGCGAAGATCAAGCCGAAGCCGTAGAGATTGTTCGGGTTCGGGTCGGTGGAAATGTTATGACAATGAGGGGGCGAGTTGTCGTATACATCGCTATGACAGCGTGACTATAATTCCGGCACGATGGCAGAGGTAAAGACAGGTTCGATGCGGCGGGCGATGCTGTTGACGTTGCTATGCGCCAGCACGGGCCTGTTTGCGTGGTCGAGCTTTTCGCTGATTCGCGTGGCGCGGGCGGCGGAGGATACGACGACGGAGCAGGCGAACGCTCGCAAGGCGTATGCGGACAAGGTGCGTGGGACGTACAAGTACATCTCCGCAGGCGCGGCGGAGGCGGTGTATGGGACGGGGAAGCTCTCGCTGCCGGGGAATGCGTCGATTGAGGGGAACGATTTTATTCAGCCGACTGTGTTTCCGACGGCTGAGTACTGCGGGCATTGTCATCAGGAGGCGTATGAGGAGTGGCGGCAGGCGCTGCACTCGAACTCGTTTCGGACGCCGTTCTATCGGACGAGCGTGAACCTGCTGCGGGAGGAGAAGGGGATTGCGTTTACTCGACATTGTGATAGCTGCCATAACCCGATTGCGGTGGTATCGGGGGCGTTGGATGCTCATGCGACGGGCGACAGGAGTTTCGATCGCGATGGGTTGACGTGCATGACGTGCCACTCGATCCAGGAGGTCAACAGCAAGCTGGGCAACGGCAGCTATGTGATGGCGGTGCCGGCGGTGATGGTGGATGAGAATGGCAAGCGCGTGCCGGGGATGGTGCCGGATGCGGAGATTCTGGCGCATCTCGATCGGCACTCGAAGGCGGTGATGCAGAAGATCTATCAGTCTCCGGAGTTCTGCTCGGCGTGCCACAAGGCGAACCTGCCGGTGATGCTGAATGACTACAAGTGGATTCGCGCGTTCAGTGCGTATGACGAGTGGCAGGGGTCGAAGTATTCGAAGCAGAATCCGCTGGTGTTTTACAACGCGGACTACACGACGTGCCAGGGTTGCCATATGAAGCGTGAGGCGATC
>CAJCIM010000092.1 GCA_903970395.1 Acidobacteriaceae bacterium | reverse complement strand
AGCTGCGCCAGCGTCTGGTTCGCAAAACTGTTCGACATCACAAAGCTCGGATGCCCCGTCGCGCATCCCAGGTTCACCAGCCGCCCCTCCGCCAGCACAAAGATGCTGTTCCCGCTGGGGAAGGTGTACTTGTCCACCTGGGGCTTGATGTTCAGCTTCTTAACGCCCTTCTCCGCGTTCAGCTTCTCCATCTGGATCTCGTTGTCGAAGTGGCCGATGTTGCAGACGATGGCCTGGTCCTTCATCTTCTTCATGTGCTCGAAGGTGATGATGTCGACGTTGCCGGTGGTGGTGACGTAGATATCGGCGCGGCCGAGGGTGTCTTCGACGGTGGTGACTTCGTAGCCTTCCATTGCGGCTTGCAGGGCGTTAATGGGGTCGATCTCGGTGACGATGACGCGAGCGCCGAGGCCACGGAGGCTGGCGGCTGAGCCCTTGCCTACGTCGCCGTAGCCGCAGACGACGGCGACCTTGCCGGCGACCATAACATCGGTTGCGCGCTTGATGCCGTCGACGAGCGACTCGCGGCAACCGTAGAGGTTGTCGAACTTGGATTTGGTGACCGAGTCGTTGACGTTGATGGCGGGGACGAGGAGCGTACCCTGCTCGAGCATCTTGTAGAGGCGGTGCACGCCTGTGGTGGTCTCTTCGGAGACGCCGCGCCAGTCCTTGACGACGCGGTGCCAACGCTGGGAGTCAGTCGTGAGGGTGGCCTTGAGAAGGTTCTGGATGACGCCCTCTTCGACGGAGCCGGCCTTGCCGTCGACGAAGCTGCGGTCGCCGTTCTCGAGCTCATAGCCCTTGTGGATGAGCAGGGTGACGTCACCGCCGTCGTCGACGACGAGCTGCGGGCCGAGGCCGTCGCCGTGGTTGAGGGCCTGATCGGTGCACCACCAGTACTCTTCGAGCGTTTCGCCCTTCCATGCGAAGACGGGGACGCCTGCGGCGGCGATGGCAGCGGCGGCGTGGTCCTGGGTGGAGAAGATGTTGCAGCTGGCCCAGCGGACGGTCGCGCCGAGCTCGACGAGGGTCTCGATCAGCACGGCGGTCTGGATGGTCATGTGCAGCGAGCCGGTGATGCGAACGCCCTTGAGCGGCTTGGCGGCTGCGTACTTGCGGCGGATGGCCATGAGGCCGGGCATCTCGTGCTCGGCGATAGTGATCTCTTTGCGTCCCCAGTCGGCGAGGCCGATGTCGGCCACTTTGTAGGGGAGTGTGCTGGTTGCTTCGGGCAGGGTAGCTGTCGCCATGTTGTCGTTGTCCTCGGAGTTTCTACAGAAATAAGGATATCAGCGTAGCGGATGTGAGGCCGGCATTTTGTCCCTCGCAGAGGAACAGGAGCGCCTGCCTTGTGAGTGGATGGAAACCAACTGGATGGTCGTGGCGTATATGGCTTTGGCGATCACCGCGGACGGTCAGGGTACACTGACAGAGCCGCAGTTCTGCCACCCGCTTTGTGAGGCAGGTTCGACTTCCGATCTTCAGGAGAGACAAGCGTTTTGAGTACACAACCAGCAGTTCAGACCAACATCCCGGAAGTGGCCGCAGAACCGGTTGAGACGCCTCTTGAGGCGCTGGCCTCCATCTGCACGGTGCTGGTGATCTGGCTGTTTGTGACCGGGTTCATCTTCCAGAACTTCGAGATTCCTTCAGGGTCGATGGAGAAGACACTGCTAGTGGGCGATCACTTGGTGGTGGACCGCGTGACACTGGTGCCTCCGACGAAGTGGGCACCGTTTGTGCACTATCGACCTGTGAAGCGCGGCGACATCATCGTCTTCCTGAAGCCGAATCCGGAGACGCCTGACCTGATCCTGGTGAAGCGGGCGATCGGGCTGCCTGGCGACCATATTCATCTGCGCGGCGGGATCGTGTACATCAATGGTGTGGCGCAGAATGAGCCTTACGCGTTGCAGCCCCGAGACGACGGCAACGCGTCGCATGCGTATACGCAGTATCGCGACGACTTTCCGTCGGACATTGCCGGGATTCAAGAGGCTTCGGTTGCCAACAATGCGTCGCTGTGGGCTGAGGATCTGCCTAGCCACATTCAGGGCGACGACATTGTCGTTCCGCCGGACAGCGTGTTCGCGATGGGCGACAACCGGACAGAGAGCCTTGACAGTCGCTTCTGGGGCTTTGTGCCGATGAAGAACATCATGGGCAGACCGATGTTCGTGTACTGGTCGTTCGAGACGCCTGACGATCAGGAAGACAAGACGAGCATGAGTGATCGCGCGGCATTCTTCTTCCATGTGATTACGCACCTGTTCGGCGGAACGCGCTGGAGCCGCACGTTCCACGTGACCCGGTAGAAGCCTGACAGGCACGACGAAGTTCCCTGCATGATGGAAAGCTACGAAGACAACAGTGAGACAGTGAAGCGCACGGGGCCCTCGCGGGTTCGTGCGCGGCTGCTGTGGACCGCGGGGATTATTGCGGTCCTGCTGTTGCTGTTGCTGACACCGCCGCTGATCAACGTGAGCCGTCTGCGCAGGCGCATCGCCGCCAGCATGAGCGCCAGCCTGGGGCGGCCGGTGCACCTGGACGGCCTGACGCTGCAGTTGCTGCCGATTCCGGGGTTCACGCTGCAGAACCTGGTGGTGAGCGAGGACCCGGCGTTCGGCAACGAGCCGGTGATCCGCGCGAACACGGTGGAGATTACACTGCGGCCGAGCTCGCTGTGGCGGCGGCAGGTGGAGCTGTCGAGCATACGGTTCGTGGAGCCGAGCCTGAACCTGGTGCGCAACGCGCAGGGCCAGTGGAACCTGCAAGGCCTGCTGATGCATGCTGCGCAGGTAAGCTCTGCGCCGACGGAGCAGAGCAAGGCCGGGCCGACGCCGCGGTTTCCGTACATCGAGGCGACGAACGGGCGCGTGAACGTGAAGCTCGCCGATGAGAAGCAGCCGTTCTCGCTGGTCGAGGCAGACTTTGCGCTGTGGCTGCCAAGCGAGGACCACTGGCGGGTGCGCCTGGAGGGCCGGCCTGCGCGGACGGACAGGAATGTGTCCAACGCGGGAACGATGCGGCTGGAAGGCAGCCTGCAGCGTGCGGCGGCGGTGGGCGATGTTCCAGTAGACCTGCGGGCGAGCTGGCATGATGCTCCTTTGGGCGAGGCGAGCAAGCTGCTGACTGGAGCAGATGCTGGTTGGCGCGGGACGCTGAACGTGGATGCGACGCTGACCGGGCCGATGAGTGGCGCCAAGCTGGCAACAGGGCTGCACATCAACGATCTGCGCCGCGCGGACTTTGTGCCGGTGCGACTGCTGGATATGAATGTCGAGTGCAACGGCGATGTCGATGCGACGAATGCGGTGGTGCATGATCCGTCGTGCACGCTGCCGACGCCGGTGCCGGAGGGCGGCAAGGCTGCTGGGCGCGTGGTGGCGATTGCGGATTCGGTGCAGATTGAAGGGCTCAACTCTGTGGAGCATGGCGTGAGCGGGTTGCGGTTGGGCATGACCGATGTTGCGGACAGCTATGTGCTCGATTGGGCGCGACTGTTTTCACAGCGGGTTCCAGCGAAGGATGCGCCGCGCGGGACGGTGGCCGGGAGTGTGACGTACTCGGCTGCAGCGGGCGAAGGCTGGCAGGGCGAGTTCCATGCCAGCGTGCAGGACCGTCGGCCGTGGGAGCCTGTGGCGGCCGAGGCTCCTGAGCCGCTTACGATCTCGGTGAGTGCGAGCCAGGCGACGCTGACGCTGGCTCCGTTGAACCTGATGCCGGCGGCGAAGGCTCCTGGGTTGGAGGTTGTGGGATCGGCGAGCCTGCAGGGGTATACGCTGCGGCTGGCCGGAACGGGTACGGCGGCCGAGGTGCGGTCGGTGTTGGGGACGCTTCCTCCGCTGGGCGATGGCGCGGAGGCTGCGTTGCCAGTGCTGAAGGATGCGGGCGACAAGCCAGTGAAGGTGGATGTTACCTGCGCGCGCTCGTGGGGAGCGGTGCAGAGCTGTGTGGCTGCGGCGGAGAGTCCGAAGCCGGTGAAGCGCGGGCGGCGGTAGGCCCTCCCCCCTCCCCTTTTTTGGGGGGGGTGCTACGAAGAATCAGTCACTTAGCGGGGTATCCCGGGGGTAAGTGATGATTCTGCTTGGGTTGCGGGCATGATATTGGAAATAAACGGGTTAGGGCTGGCAAAAGGCGTTTCCCGCGAAGGGCGCGAAGGAAGACGCCAAGTTTCGCCACGGGAGTTGGGGCTATCTCTAGTTTAGTGGTTTGGATGGGGTGAACGTGTAGATGTTTTGGAGGGTGGAAGTGGATTGGTTTGTTTGGGTTAGGTGCTTTGTTGGGTGGTTGAGGAGTTGACATTGCGAGTTTGGCGGGAAATTCGCGGAAGATAGTTTGGGCCGCAGGCAGCGTCACCCCACTCATGCCGCGATGAGGCTGCGGCATGAATGCGGCACTCAGGAGTGGTGGCTGGAAGATGCAGGCTTTTGGCTACTGTTGCTGGGGGGTGACGGTGGTGGTGTGCTGGGTGGAGCGGAGTTCGGGGATGGAGCCGTCGTTCAACAAGACCTGGGTGGGTGGGGCCGCGATGATGACTCGTTCGGTGGTGCTGGAGAGGCCGGCGATGTGGATCTGGCGGACGACGCTGAGCTTGTCTGCGAGGACGGTCAGGGGGACGTCGGTGGCGGCTGCTCCGTCGTTGCGGAC
>CAJCIM010000091.1 GCA_903970395.1 Acidobacteriaceae bacterium | reverse complement strand
GAACAGAAGACACGCTCTTACCATTTTCATCCGATCCGCTGTGTGGATGCACGTTTCGCGAGGAGGTTTCCTCGCCGCGTTCCTCGCCTAGCTTCCCCTTCAGCGGGCCTGCCCTCGTCGCAACGCCAAACCTCCTTAGGGACGATTAGTGACTTGAAGCAAAATCGGCGATGCACTCATCGAGACCAGCACAGTGCCGGAGAGTCAACGACGACCCACCGGGAGCTCCTCTTAGCTTGGCTAAACTCCTCCCACAAGAAGCCGCTCAATTTATCTCGTCACGACGCAGATTTCACCTTGTGTGGCCGCCTACAACTCTTCGAGGGTCTGTAAAGACACAATTTCGGCCTTCCTTGCGATCTGTAAAGACGACACTAAAGTTCGCCTCTAGCCAGCTTCTTCTCCGTCTGATCAAGTCAAGGCATGCTCTTCAGCAGCCAGCATATGAGGACGGTGAGCGCTTCTCGTAATTGCTGGGCCCTTGAGACCTCCAAATGCCTTGTGGCGAGCCTTGGACACGGGGATTCAACTTCATAGCAGCGATGATTGCGTGCGCCGGAGCATATTCGGAGTCTTTCGACTGGGTGCAGCGAGAGCTGAAGTTTGCTACGAACAATAGCGTCACGAAAGGTAGAATGCTTCGCATGTCCAGCAACGACAAACTGAGAGCAGCCGAACGGCTAACAAAACTCGTAGAAGCCGAGATTGCCAGCGCCATCAAGTCGCTCAGCATGAGAGGGAACATCAACGCATTCGGCATCTACATCGAACCGCGGAAGCGACAGGATGAAGTTCACGCCGCCGCAGCCGCTCTGAACAACGCTGCCCGGCTCCTTGAAACAGAGGATTGGCCGAAGGACTGGGATTACGTCTAGCTTTAGAAAGCCTCAGAGGCCCAACTTTGCTGCCGCGGCCTTCCTGGCGCGGCTTGCAGCTCGTGAATACCTGTACACCATGGCTACCGACTGGTGACCGGTCTGTTTCATGATCTCATCGAGGGCGGCACCGTTGCTTGCTGCCTGCGTCACGTAGCCGGCACGGAGGGAGTGGCCGGCAAACTCATCTGGCGTTCCAAGATGGGCGCCGACGGCCAACTTCTTAACGATGACTGCGATCGAGCCGGGACTCATTCCTCTTGAACTCACCTTGCCGCCCTTATAGACCTTGCGAAAGACCATCCCACTGGTGACCCCTGCTGACTTGAGCCAGGCCTGCAGAGCTCGAATGGGGCATGTATCAGGCCGCATACCGTAGATCATCTCCACCTCGCGCCCTTCGCCGATCTGGTCTGTCTTCGATTTGGGAAGGAAGATGGTTACGCCATCGTTGTTCCATTTGAGATGGTTGACCTCGACAGCGGCCAACTCCGAGCGTCTGAGGGCGGTAGCGAAGCCCACCAGGATCAATGCGCGGTCTCTGATAGAGCGGACGTCATCATCGAGACCGTCTAGGATACGGACTATCCCTTCGCGGACGATGGCGGTCTTCATCTTCTGGCGAGTGCTTAGTTTTCTGCAGATGCCCTGCAGGGTCGCCTTCAGGGCAGGGTTTGTGCTGATACGGGCGTGGGATGGCTGACGCGCAATGATGTGGACCTGGCTGATCGCGGTGAGCCGTCTACGGATTGTGGCTGGGGCAAAGGGATCCAGTCCGGAGCCGTCTTTCGGTTTGGCCATGTCCGTGATGTAGAGGACCAGGGTCGCCTCGTCGGCCGGCAGTGAGCAAAGACCGCGATCATCGCACCATCTCTTGAAAATGGCCCAGTCCGAAGCGTAGGCTTTCAGCGTGGCCGCTGCCTTTGCGTTGTCAGCAAACTCTGCCGCGTCCAGTACCGTCTGATAGAGGGGATCTTCGGGCTGTAGCGACGAGAGATTCGTCTTAGCCGCAGCAATCAGAGCACCTGGGGCCGGGTTGATCGGATCGGGCATGGCAAAGCCTCCGTACAGCGGGAACAGCGTTGATGTCTAGGTGCGCTATGCATCTGAGTGTTTTGCTTTATGCGTCGTTCGTTGCAAGTTTGGGGGCGGGGGTGGAGACACTACGTTGTTTGGCAATCAGTCCCCTCCCTCGTATAGAATCGATAATCATCCATTATCGATTCTTTTACAAGAGGGTGCATATTACGCGGTCACGCATTCACGTTGGCATGTGTGCTAGCATCCACAAATGCCAGCACAGCCCTCCTGGTACCCAAAAATCCCGGCCATCCGTAGCATCCTCCTCAAATCGGATGCTCCCAGCCTCGATCGCGCAACGATCCAAAGTCTCTTCGGAGTCGGCGATCGACAGGCCAACAATATCGTCCGCACACTGGGCGGCTACAGGGTCGGGACCTCTCACGTCGTCAACCGCACCGATCTGCTCGACAAACTCGACGAGCTGAGCAAAGTCAGCGGCGTTGTTAAGGCAGCAACCCAGCGCAAGGAAAGCGTCCTGGAGACGTTTGAGACTCTGCGACAGGCGGATCCACCCATCCGTGTTCCTAAGCCAAAACCACCCAAAAACAGTTTCACGCTGCCTGACGGGATCTCTATCCCCGGCGCCGGCAAGCTCCTGATCGAGCACTCTGGACCACATGATGTGCTCACGCTCATTATGGCCCTCGCGAAAATGGCAAACGAGGATTTCGCAGGATACACAGACGCCATTGAAGGGACCCGGATGGAAGTGGGATCTTTACAGACGGCTCAGAACGGTGAGCTATCAGATGGGAACTAACCAGCTTCTTCGCAGCTGCATGTCCCATCCCATGAAGCTCGATCTTTACAGACGAGCAGAATGTCTTTTGCTCGCATGAGTCGGCGTGAGCCAGGCCCAGTGTCGTCTTTACAGATGGCTATGAGCGGCCAGGGAGAGTGTTTTGACGGATGAGAAAGACATCGTACTGGCCGTCTCACTGCCGCGCTTTGACGGTCCCTTTGACCTGCTGATTTCACTCATAAGAAAAAACGAGTGGCCGATCTACGACCTCCCGATCGTCCAAATCACCTCGCAGTTCCTTCAGTACATTCGTGCTGCCAAGGATCTCGATACGGAGCTCGGCGGGGAATTCATCGAGACGGCGTCTTGGCTGGTTCTGTTGAAGTCCCGAAGCCTCCTGCCTCTGGATGATGCAAACTCCATTTCGCCGCAGGAGGAACTTCAACGTGCAGTCCTCGATCACGAGAAGTTGAAGGCCGCCACAGAGTTTCTGCGCAGCCGGTTTGATCGTTCCCCAAATCCAGCCAGCGCCGGCGCGCGCACGGGTCGAGTCACCCCCGTCCTTCCAGAGGACGAAGAAGAAGACCCAACCATCGCCGACATTATTGTTGAGGTCCAGAAGGCTCTCGAAACCGCGCGTGCGGCCGCCTCGCTCAGCCTTGACAGCATCACACCCGTATCAGTCGGTGAACAGATACGTTGGCTAAGTCAGAGGCTCACTTCCCTTCCCCTGCTTGCACCCATGGCCGCGGACACCTTGTTTGAAGAACAGCCAAACACCGGAGCAAGAATTGCTCTCTTACTAGCGCTACTGGAACTCTGCCGCAAAGAGTTTCTGCTCATCTATCAGCCTATCCCTCTCGGCAACATGCTCGTAAAGGTTCTGAGACCACTGCCTACGATGCTTGAGGTCGACATCGAGGGCGATGTCTGACACTGCATGAGACGCAACACTGCCTAAAAGCGAAAGATACCGGCCTTATATACTGAACTCGCTAACAGCAAGACGGGGTAACGGGATGAAGAAGGCAGATAAAAGACTGGAGCAAGAGCGAGTATGAGCGCCGGAGTAAAAATAGGCCCAATCCCGCCAGCGAGCAAGTCGCAGCGTACCAAAAGACGCTTCACGACGCGCCTGCGCAGCCGGTCATCACACGTCGGCGGGTGGGCGGAGCTTCCCACAACATCGCGCATGATAATGTCCTTCATCATGCGTAAGAGGAGGGGACGAAATGAACCGCTATCGTAGCCAGGCCCGGGAAGTCATTAATCGCAACACGGTGGTGAGCCTGGCGATGGATAAGGGCTTCAACGCATTCTTGCCGGCCTATGACGGCGGAGTGGACTTCATTTTGTATCACGAGAGCGAAAACGTGCTGCGCAAGGTTCAGCTCAAGAGCCGCTGGACGATTGATAAGAAGTACAGGAACCGCGATATATGGGTGGCATTTCCGATTGCCGACGATTGGTATTTGATGCCGCACGACCAGATGGTTGCGGATGGCGAGGCCGACGGGGTGACCTTAACCGCATCGTGGCGTGACAAGGGCGCTTATTCACGACCGAGGCTCTCCGAGGCCGCAATCAACCAATGTGCGCCATACCGTTTTTCTCCGATATCGGAAGTGGCCGCCAAGGCAGCGGAAGAGGCTGCCGAATGAACAATTTGATCGCTCTGACCCATTCTTTCTATATGCCAGTCCAGGCCTTCGCCTCCGACGCCAGCGCCAAGCAAAAGCTCATAGAGCATGGGATTCACCTTTCATGAAAGCCTGGGAGATCGCGCCGTCTTTAGCCGCTGGTCCGCTGCCCTCAATCTTTACGGGGCGGCCAGAAGCCAAGACGCGGCTGCGCGACTTCTTCAGCTCTCACATCCGCAATCCCAACACCCGCCGCGCTTACCGAGAGGTCGTCCGGCAGTTCTCCGTCTTTTGTGCCGAGAACGACATAAGGGGTCTCGCCCAGGTGCAGCCGATCCATGTGGCGGCGTTCGTCGAGACACAGCTCAAGATCCATTCCAACCCCACGGTAAAGTGTAAGCGTAGCCGCTTGGCCGTCTGGACTGCGATCTGCTTTGTCTGCACTCTGTGGGTATGACTTGGGTTTCGTCCTGGGTTGGCGAGGAGTGTGGATGGACAGGGTGGAAGGGACTGCCGGGCGCAGGAAGGCGCATACGTTTCGCGGTGTGGAGGAGAAGCGCCGCATTGTCGAGGAGACATTGCGGGACGGGGCTTCGGTATCGTCGGTGGCGCGTGCGCACGGAGTCAACGCGAACCAGGTGTTTCAGTGGCGCAGGCTCTATCGGGACGGCCTTCTAGACGCCGCTCCGAGCGGGGAGGAGATGCGGTTGTTGCCGGTCGCCGTGTCGGATGAGGCCCGAGTTGAGATTGCGGGTCTGTCGTCGGCGGAGCTGCTCGATGAGCCGGTGGAAGCCGGTCCTTCTGTCGGCACGATCGAGCTGACGTTTGCATGGGGCAAGTTGCGGATTGCGGGAGCGGTGGACGCTGTCACGCTTCGGACGGTGCTCGGATGTCTGCTGACATGATCGCCCCGATCTCTCCTCCGGCGAACACGCAGATATGGATCGCGGCGGGCGTGACGGACATGCGCCGAGGATTTCCGGGTCTGAGTGCGCAGGTGCAGACAGTGCTCGAACAGCAGCCGCTCTCCGGCCACGTCTTTTGTTTTCGCGGCCGCAGAGGCGATGTCGTCAAGCTGCTTTGGCACGATGGCGACGGGTTGTGTCTGTTCCAGAAGCGGCTGGAGCGGGGCCGCTTTGTGTGGCCGCAGGCGACTGAGGGCAAGGTGTCGCTCACTCGCGCTCAACTGTCGATGCTGCTTGAGGGGATCGATTGGCGCAAGCCGGATCGCACCTGGCAGCCGCTTATGACGGGATGAGTTGATGCGTGTAAATCGCCAGTGTTCATAGGGTTTTTGTGCGTGACTTGAGCCTGGCCGCATGGCATACTTGGGCATGGTCGACACGCCGCTCGCGATGCCGGATCTGGATGCTCTCGATCCCGCGACGCTGAAGGCGATGTTCCTTCTCCAGCAGACCGAACTGTTGTCGCACAAGGCTCAGATAGAGCATCTTCAACTGCTGATCGCCAAGCTCCGCCGGATGCAGTTCGGGCGCAGCTCGGAGAAGATCGGCCGCCAGATCGAGCAGCTCGAACTTCAACTGGAAGAGCTCGAAGCCGCCGCTGCTTCGGATCCTGCCAGCGCCGAAGCTCCGACCTCTACTACGGAGTCGGTGGCAGAAGATAAAACACCTCGCAGACGGAAGCCGTTGCCTTCTCATCTGCCGCGCGTGACGCACACGCATCTACCCAAGGAAGAGGGCTGCACGAAGTGCGGCGGGGCCTTTCGTAAGCTGGGCGAAGATGTATCGGAGGTGCTGGAGTACATCCCGGCCAGCTTCAAGGTGATTCGCCACGTTCGTCCGCGACTGTGCTGTCCGAAGTGCGAACGTGTGGTCCAAGCTCCAGCGCCGACGCGGCCCATCGATCACTCCTATGCCGGTGCGGGCCTGCTGGCGCATGTGCTGACGGCGAAGTTTTGCGATCATCTTCCGCTCTATCGGCAGTCGGAGATCTACGCCCGCGAAGGGGTAGAACTCGACCGCTCGACTCTTGCCAAGTGGGTCGGCGGCGCGAGCGCCTTGCTCGAACCTCTGGTCGAGGCCTTGCGCCGTTACGTGACCTCAGCAGGCAAGCTGCATGGCGACGATACGCCGGTTCCGGTGCTCGCTCCAGGCACCGGCAAGACCAAGACCGGAAGGCTCTGGACTTACGTTCGAGATGATCGGCCTTCCGGCTCGAACCAGCCGCCGGCGGTCTGGTTCGCCTACTCGCCCGACCGCCGGGGAGAGCATCCGCAACATCATCTGAAGAGCTTCAAGGGCGTTCTTCAGGCCGACGCCTACGCCGGGTTCAACAAGCTCTACGAGGACGGCACGATCCGGCAGGCACCTTGCCTCGCGCATATCCGGCGCAAGTT
>CAJCIM010000090.1 GCA_903970395.1 Acidobacteriaceae bacterium | reverse complement strand
CCTTTTTGCCGGAGCGCGCGACGTTGGTGGCGCCGATGTTGCCGGAGCCGACGGCGCGGATGTCCTGCTTGAGGAAGAAGCGGACGAGAAGGTAGCCGAAGGGGATGGAGCCGATGAGGTAGGCGAGCGCGAGAGTGAGGAGGATGCGGGGCATGGCGGTCTGCGATCTAGTTCGATCTAGGAGAGTGTAGCAAGATGTGATTGCGGCGATTCACCCGGGGCTGAAGCTCCTCTTTCTTTCTATGGCGATATGCGACCCGAGGGTGGAGCGTCGGGGTAACTAAGCTGCGGCGGTACGCTCGCGCCTTTGGCGCTTGCTGCGGCAGACGCAGGTCTCTCCGCTGCGCATCGCGATGAAGCTGCGATGCTTCGGTCGAGATGACACTTCTGTGGTGGGAGTAGCCAGGTGGCTACATCAGGCTGTGTTGGCGGAGGAGAGCTACATCAAGCTGCGGCGGAGGAGTTCTAATGCGTGCTGGGTGGACCAGAGGCGGATGCGTTCGCGGTCGCCGTGGATCTGGAGCTGGCGGACCTGGGTATCTTCTCCGTCGGCTAGGCCAATGTAGACGAGGCCGATCGGTTTGTCTGCGTCGGGGCCGGTGCCGGGAGTGGGGCCGGCGAGGCCGGTGATGCTTAGGCCAAGTGTGGCGCGGGTGCGGGCGCGGATGCCTTCGGCCATGGCGCGGGCGACGGGGTCGGAGACGGCACCGTGCTGTGCGATGAGGTCGGGGTCGACGTTGGCGAAGTCTGCCTTGAGAGCGTTTGCGTAGGTGATGGCTCCGCCGAGGAAGACGCGCGAGCTGTTGGGGATGGCGGTGAGGCGCTCGCCGAGCCAGCCACCGGTGCAGCTTTCGGCGACGGCGAGGGTCTGTTCGCGGACTCCGAGCATGAGGAGGACGACGGATTCGAGGGAGTCGCCGTCGTCGGAGAAGATGTCGTCGCCCATCTCACGGGCGATAATGTCGGCGAGGGTGTCGACGCGGAGTTGCGCGGCTTCGAGCGTGGGCTTGCTGCAGACGAAGTGGAGCTGGATCTCGGCGTGGCCGGCGAGGATGGTGGTTTCGACGTCGGTGAACTGCGAGTAGATGGGAGCGCAGCGGGCGTCGACCTGGCTTTCAGGAATGAGGGCCATACGGAGCTGGCGGCGTGCGATGTAGCGCGCAGGTAGAGCGACGGAGAGGCGCGGACGGCACTCGGTGTCGAAGAGAGGCTTGAGTTCTTTGGGTGGGCCGGGCAGAAGGATGATGATCTTGCGGTAGCCTTCGACTACGGTGTCGATGTACTGGCCGGGTGCGGAGCCGTTGGCGTTGTGGAGGACGTGCGCGCCGTCGAGGATGTCGGCCTGGCGGACGTTGTTGGGAGGCATTACCATCTTGAGCGCGGCGAAGCGGGCACGGAGTGAGTTCAGGATGGAGATGTCGCGGTGGAGATTGACGTGGAGGACCTCGGCGAGGCACTCGCGGGTGAGGTCGTCTTCCGTGGGGCCGAGCCCGCCGGAGAGAACGACGATGTCGGTGCGCGAGAGCGCGATGCGGATGGCGGAGACGAGGTGACGGCGGTTGTCCCCTACGATGGTTTTGAACGCGACGGAGACGCCGAGGTCGTTGAGGCCAGCGGTGAGGTAGAGCGAGTTGGTGTCCTGACGATGCGGAGTGAGCATCTCGGAGCCGATGGCGATGATTTCAGCGATCATGCTGAGTTGATGATAGCCGGTGGGTCGTGGTGCATAAAGGCGAAGGCTCCCGCGAGGTTCGCGGAGGTTTGAAAAGAGTTTCGCCACGGTGATGTGGGTGAGATGGGCATCGTACATCCCACCTTAGCGACGATGAAGCCGTCGCGAAGATGTGGCACCCGGCGAGGTTGCAGTGCTAAAGCCCAAAACGGTCATAGTACGAACGTCTGAGGCTTTTGTACTCAGGCAGATAGCTTACAGTCGCCTATACTTCGCGGTATGAAGACGCTCCTGCAGTACATAGAGTTGGTCCTGACAGCGGTCGGGGTGGTTGTGGTGATCGCGGTGTTTGCGGTGTTCCGCAATCTGGCTCCGTGGAAGGCGGCAGCCATCTGCGCGGTTGCCGTCTCGGTGATTCATGGCGGCATTTTCTATGCGGTGCGTTCGATGCAGCGCAAGAGCCGCAAGAGGGCTGTGTTTTCGATCCGGACGATGCTGGATGACCTCGTCGAGAACAGGCTGGACGTGGTGCTGTTTCCGCCGGACGGCGATCCGGAGGACTGGCGCTATAAGGCGCAGCGCGCGGTGTGGGAGATACAGGCACGGCTTAGCTACATTGAAGCCGAGAAAATTCGACGAGACAAGATGAATTAATGAGCTAGCGGAAGCGCTGGAAGACCGGCGGACGCTGCGGGAGGATCTCCGCGGAGAGAAGTGATTCGGGGTCGGAGACGGCGGGACGCCAGCTTGGGCTGGATTCGAACTCGAAGGCGCGCATGGCGTTGCCGAGCATGCCTTTGACGCGTGCGGCCATCTCGGCGAGCAGGTCGCGGCCGTTGAGCGCGGCGAGTGCGGTCTGCTCACGGAGTTGCGCCATCTCGGATTGCGTTAGTGTTGTGAGTTCGTTCTCGGCCGCTGTGATGTCGGCGAGGACGCGCTGAATGAGGGTGTTGACGCGAAGGAGTTCGGCGGCGGGATTGGGCTTGCCGAAGGAGTCGCCGTTGGCGTCGTAGCCGTCGAGCATGCGCTGGAGGACGCCGGCATCGTTGCGGCGGTAGGCTTCGTTGGCCTGCGCCATGAGCTGGGTTCGCCGATGGGCGTCGAGAGTGTCGAGTGCGAAGTCGGGGTGGATGCGCTTGGCAAGCTCGCGGAAGAGGAGCCTTAGGTCGAGGCCGTGTGTGGGGATCTCGGCTTCGATGTCGGGTGAGCCGGGGTCGGTAGGGTCGTAGCCGGGATGGGCTTCGCGGAAGGCGGCGCGGGCACGGTCGCGCTCTTCGAGGGTCTCGCGGGAGACGCGGAGTTCGGCGAGGCGCTCCTCCCACTCGTCGAGCTGGCGGTAGAGGACGCCGACCTGGCGGATGTAGCGGGCCTCAAAGCTGAAGAGCTGGTCGCGAAGGTGTGCCAGGTCGAGCTCACGCGCGGCGAGGGTCTCGCGGAGGGCTGCGAGCTCGCGGCGGCGGTGAGTGAGTTCGAACTCTTCCGGGGGAATGTAGCGGAAGATGGCGGTGGTCATAACGGCGAGAAGGCGTTCAGGATTAGTTTAATGCGAAGAGGGTGGGTGTTTTTGATGTTTTGATAGGGCATTGAGTGATGCTATCTTTAGATGCCTGGAGGGATCATGAGAACAACGTTGGCTTTGGACGATGAGCTTGTCGCCACGGCTCAGGAGTTTACGGGCATGACGGAGAAGACGGCGTTGGTGCGTGAGGCGTTGCGGGCACTGATCGAGCGTGAGGCGGCGCGCAGGCTTGCGGCGCTGGAAGGTTCGATGCCCAAGGCGAGTGCGGCTCCGCGGCGCAGGATGGCGGAACGGTGATCCTTGCCGATACGTCGGTCTGGATCGACCATCTGCGGGGAGCGAGCTCTGCGCTGAGGAATGAGCTTGAGCAAGGGCGGATCGTGATGCATCCGTATGTTGTAGCCGAGTTGGCGCTGGGGTCGCTGAAGGACCGGCTGAAGACGGTCGCGATGCTGGAGATGTTGCCGAAGCTACAGGTGGCGCAGTTGAGCGAGGTGCGACGTATGGTCGAGGCCCACAAACTGCATGGCAAGGGGATTGGTCTGGTGGATGCGCATTTAATCGCGTCGGTGATGATTACGCCGGGCACGACTATCTGGACAGTGGATAAGAGGCTACGTGGGGTAGCCGAAGCGATGCGGATTCATAAGACGATGCCGTGATCGTGGAAGAGGTCGCGGCGGTGCGTGAGTTCGAACTCTTCCGGGGGATATAGCGGAAGATGGCGGTGGTCATGCGGTGGCTCCCTTGGACTTTCATTTACCCAGAGCCAGTTTTCAACCCTCAAGGGCTCACCAATGCGGGTGAAGTGGCGCACCTTATTGGTGACGAAGGTCGCATCGATCGCGAGCGCATGGGCAGCGATCATCATCTCCCATTCCCCGATGGGCTGTTGCCGCAGGTGGTGACGGATGCGTGCGTAGTGGGCTGCGGCATCTGCGGGCCAGGCCTGGATCTGTACGATTTCGACAAAGCGGAGAACCTTTACAGAGATGGGATGAGATGGGCCAAAGGCTTCGACGCCGAAGAGAAGCTCGGCGGCACTGACAGCCGAGATCGCAAACTCGGAGGGCAGTATGGTGGAGAGCTTCACCTGAAGCTGCGGGAAGCGGCGTTTGACGATATAGCTGATGATGTCTGTGTCTACGAGATATCGAATCGCGCCGAGTGTTGCTCTGGTTCGGAGAGATCAGGAGTCTGGAGAGCAGGCTGCATACGAGTCAACTTGAAGAATTCGTCAACTGCTGCATCGTCAACTGCATCCGCTTCGAGCTCGCTAAGAAACCGTTGCCAGGTTTCGGTCTGTTCCGACGGCGTTCGCTCGGAGAATGGCTTCGGCGGCTTATGACCGGCGATCTGCTGGTAAAGCTGTCCGGTGTAGTTGTTCACGGACCGCCTTCTTGCTGCAGACAAGTCTTAAACCAGTGGCAGGCCTTCGATGCCGAGGTCGGCGTGGAAGAGGGTGGTGTGGGTGGCGAGGGCGGCACAGCCGTCGTCGAGGAAGCAGAGGCCGACGAGGTCGTTGCCGGCTACGGCGAGCTCGGCCTGCATGGTGCCTGTGGATGACGACCAGACGCGGATGATGCCGCGTTCGCCGTGGAGGGAGGCAGCGACGTAGAGGTTGCCGTCTACGTCGAAGGCCATGCCTTGCGGACGGCCGAGTCCGTTGAAGAAGGTGGTGGTGTTGCCGTCGGCGTCGACGGCGTAGATGGGCTGGTGCGAGCTGGTGGTGGGCGCGGTGATGAGCAGGCGCCCGTCCGGGTGGAAGCAGAGGTGGTAGAAGGCGACGGAGGGTTCGAGCGTGGCGAAGACGAAGATCTCTGCGGTGTCGGTTGCGGTGCGGCCGGGCTGGAGCTTGAAGATGGTGCCGGAGCGGTCGCCGACGAAGAGGTTGCCGCCCCGGTCGAAGGCGATGCCTGTGGCGATGCCCATGCCTTCGGCGAAGGTAGTGACCTGGCCTTCGGGGGTGATGCGGTAGATGGCGCCGTCGGCGCGGGAGCTGGCGAATAGGTCGCCGTCGGATTGCCCGGTGGGGTCGAAGGCGAGCGAAGAGATGTTGAGCAGGTCGCGGACGTGCGCGGTGATCTGGAGGTCTCGGGCGATGCGGTAGATGGAGACGGGAACTCTTTCGCCGCGCGGGCCGGAGACCATAGCGAAGATGTTGCCGTCGGTGTCGACGGCGGGGTTGGCGACGAGATGAAGGTCTTCTGCCATGGGCACGCCGACGTTGGCGTGGAGGACGTTGGAGGCGATGCCGTTGCGGCGTACGACGAGGTCGGAAGAGATGGCTCCGCTGGGAACGCGAATACGGGCGCGGGTGGAGCGGGCCATATCGAAGGTGGCAGGGGTTTCTCCGAAGAAGGCTTCGGGGAGCTCGTTGTCTTTGAGGATGAGTGAACCGGTGACCTCGAAGCTGCCGCCGGGGATGGCGCTGCGTGGTGTGAGGCGGTCGAGGTGCGGTGCGTCAGGGTGCAGGCGGATTGGGAGTTGCAGAGGCATCTGTAATCAGGGTATGCGTCGTGGGGGCGTGTCGCAACTGTGGGGTTCAGTGGCAGCAGAGGCAAAGAGTTCCCGCAAAGTGCGCGAAGGTTTAAAAGAGAGTTTCGCCACGGCGGCGGAGCGGGGTCTATAAAGTTTGGTTGGTGTTACGGAGTTTGTAGAAGGTGTAACCGAGGAGGTTGATGAGGAGTGTGACGCCGAGGATCTTGGCGGCGAAGGGGAGTGGGCTGGTGGCGGTGTCGAAGGGATAGGCGTTGAGACCGAAGGTGAGGAGTGTGGAGAGGAAGCCGAGAGCGCAGAGGAGCGTGACCCAGAGAGGCACTCGGCGAGCAAAGAGTTTAAGGCCGAGGATGGGTATGGCGAACATGACGAGGTAGGCGAGGACGTAGAATTCGCTGGCAGCGTTGTTCAGTACGTTGAAGGCTTCGGCGGCGTGGACACCGGCGCTGCCAAGGACGATGAGTGCGGCGATGATGGCGGTGGCGAAGTAGATGGAGTTTGTCGGTGTTCGGTAGCGCGGGTGAAGGCGCGAGAACCAGGAGGGGATGAGGTGGTCCCAGCCGGCGGTCATGGGAAGACGGGCGACGCCGGTGAAGATGTAGCTGGCTGCGCCGAGGATGCGGATCTGCAGGAGCAGGATGACGAAGCGTGCAAGCAACGTGGCGGCGCTGGAGTCGCCGAAGGCGAGGCGGAGCGTCTGCGGGATGGGAGCGATGTAGTTAATGGTGGAGTGTGTGAGCTCGTGGAAGGCAAGGACGGAGGCGGTCCCGAGGATGAACATCACGACGACGATGGGGCTGGCGATGATGATGGAGAGGCCGATGTCACGGGAGGGAGATTTGGCTTCGCCAGCCATGATGGCGATGTACTCGAGACCGGAGGCGGCGAAGATGGTCTGGCCGATGAGAGCGAGCGAGGTGGGATCGGTGTGGGGAAGGTGGAACTCCAGGGGGGTGAAGTGGATGGGCAGATGGTGTGTATAGGCCCAGAACGGCGCGAGGATGAGCAGAGCGAAGGCGGTCATCATCGCAGCGCCGGCGGCGTTATGTATCCACTTGCCGAGGGCGATGCCGCGGACTGCAGAGAGCGTGAGGATGGTGAGCAGAACGGCCAGGGCGGTGAGGACGACAAGGTGATTGTCGGGAATCCATGCGGCGGAGGGGCCGATCATGAAGGTGAACTCGCTGGGCAGCTGGAAGAGCAGCAGGGCGATGACGACGAGACCGTAGGCCCAGATGTTCCAGGCGGTGAGAAAACCGAGGGTATCGCCGAAAGCGCGACGGGCCCAGACGTAGAGGCCGCCTTCGAGGGGCATTTCGCGGTTGAGGTAGAAGACGGCGACGGCCATGGGCGCGTATAAGACGGCGAAGGCGAAGAGCCAGACAACGGTCTGCGCGTGGCCGAGTCCGGCGGCGAGACCGACCCAGGAGCTGCCAACGACGGTGAGCACCTGCGAGAGGACGAGGTCGCGGAGGTTGAGTTGGCGGGAGAGATGGTGAGAGTGTTCTGGTGTTGCTGTCGGGGAGGAAGTCGGCATGGTTGCTTGTGGGGATGGTCTCATAAGAACAGGGGATAGAGAAGAAGATGGAGGGCTTGCTTTTCGTTGGATTAACGGCTACAAAAGAGAAATATTCCCGGCAGTAAATTGGTTGTGAGTTTCCGCGAACCGCGTGGTGCAGAGCAGGATGCCAGCGGCAACGTGCATCGCAGAGCAGTGATCGTTGTTGAAGGATGGCGGATTTGGACGGCAGGCTCCGACGTGGGAGCAGGGTGGGTGGTGCGCTGCGCGCGGCGGTTCTGCTGCCGGCGATGCTGTGTGTGCAGGGATGGGGGCAACTGGCGACGCTGGTGGGCGACGCGCATGTGTCGAGCGCTCAGCCGACGGTGAATGCCGGTATGTTGAGCAACCTGGATGTAGGTGGCTCATATACGGCGCTGGTGCAGTTCGACCTGGGATCCTTGCCGGCGGGGACGACATCGGCGCAGATTGCACGCGCGACGCTGACGGTTTATTGCAATCGCGCGGATGCGGGCGGTACGGTGAGCGTACAGCCGGTAAATGGAACCTGGACGGAGCTGGGCGTGAACTATCAAACGCTGCCCCCGCTGGGGACGGCAGTTGCGAGCCAGAGTGTGGACGCTGCGGGGGAGTTTGTCACATTGGATGTGACGGGTTTGGTGCAGCAGTGGGTGAGCGGCGCGGCGGTGAATGATGGATTAGCGCTGACGGCGGGGTCGGGCGTAGCGTTGCAGTTCGATAGCAAGGAGAATGATGAGACGGGGCATGCTCCGACGCTGGATATTGCGTTAGCGGGAAGTTCGAGTGGAGCTACCGGGGCCGTGGGGGTCACAGGCGCTACTGGAGCTACAGGTGCTACCGGGGCTGCTGGCGCCACGGGTGCGACTGGGGCAACGGGAGCGCAGGGTGTGGCTGGATTGAAAGGCGCTACTGGAGCGACTGGACTGCAAGGTGCTGTGGGAGCAACTGGGGCTACCGGGGTGGCGGGAGTGGTGGGGTTGAATGGGGTGCCGGGTGCGGTAGGGGCTACAGGTGCTACTGGCGCCACGGGTGCTACTGGGGCGCAGGGGATTCAGGGGCTCTCTGGGGCGTTTGTGTATGCGGGTACGTATGACTCGACGGTGAACTATGCGTCGGGTGATGTGGTGCAGTTTGGCGGGTCGTCCTGGGTGTCGGAGATGGCGGGTAATCATGGGAACCCGCCTGGGCTGGTGGTGGGAGCGTGGGGTCTGCTGGCGGCTCAGGGGGCTACGGGAGCACCGGGTGCGGCTGGTGTGATGGGTGCGACTGGACCGCAGGGAGTGCAGGGGATCGGTTTGCAGGGTGCTACCGGTGCGACGGGTGCTGTGGGAGCTACCGGTGCTACAGGCGCTCCGGGTCTGGCGTATCGGGGGACGTACCAGTCGACGACGAACTACTCGCTTGGGGACGTGGTGATTTTTGAGGGTGCGAGTTGGGCTTCGCTGATGAGCTTCAACGTGGGGCAGACGCCGGGGATGTCGCCGGGATTCTGGGGGATGCTGACGGCCCAGGGGCCGCAGGGTGTTCCGGGAGCTACGGGAGTGACAGGGCCGACGGGGGCTACGGGTTCGGCCGGGTCAGTTGGCCCGGCGGGGCAGCAAGGCAACACGGGGCCGCAGGGAATTGCGGGGCAGGCCGGCGCGCAGGGGATTCCAGGCGTGACCGGGGCGACGGGGCTGCAGGGGCCGATGGGGCCGACTGGAGCTCAGGGAGCTGTGGGGCTGAAATTCAGGGGTGTTTACAGCTCGACGGTGAACTACGCGGTAGGCGATGGCGTGACGTGGCAGGGAGCTGCGTGGGTTTCTTTGGTTGCGAACAACAGTGGGAATACGCCGAGTGCGAGCCCAGCGTTCTGGGCGATGTTTGCGCAGGATGGGATGGTGGGTGCGACGGGTGCGACCGGGGCAACGGGTGCTACTGGCACGACGGGGTTGGCCGGTGTGAGTGGGCTGAATGGTGCGACTGGGGCCACCGGCGCGACGGGCGCTACCGGGTCGGCGGGGCTGGTTTACCGGGGTGCTTATAGCTCAGGGACGAACTATGCGGTGGGTGATGTGGTGACGTGGCAGGGCGGTAGCTGGGTTTCTCTGGTGGCGTTCAATGTGGGGCAGCAGCCGGATGTGTCGCCGACGTTCTGGTCGCTGCTGGCGGCGCAGGGGGCGCAAGGCACACAGGGCGTTCAGGGGCTGGTGGGGCCAACGGGTGCGACCGGTCCGGTTGGGTTGCAGGGGCCTGTGGGGTCGCAGGGCGTGCAAGGCGCGACGGGGCCGCAGGGGCCTGCGGGTACTCAGGGATTGCAGGGCGCTCCCGGGACGGTGGGTGCTACGGGTGCTCAAGGGCCGCAGGGAGTGGCGGGGCAGGCAGGTGCGCAGGGTGTTGCTGGAGTGGCTGGGCCGACGGGCGTCACTGGAGCGACCGGGGCGACGGGGTTGCAGGGCGCTGTGGGCATGAACTTCGTCGGGGCGTATGCGTCCACAGTGAACTATGGCGCGGGCGATGGGGTGCTGTGGCAGGGATCGGGCTGGGTGTCGCTGGTGACAAACAATCATGGCAATGCGCCGGATGTGAGTCCGGCATTCTGGACGATGTTTGCAGCGAGTGGCATGGCGGGAGCGAATGGGGTTACGGGTGCAACTGGAGCGACCGGAGTGGCTGGGTTGAATGGCGCTCCGGGCGTTACAGGAGCACAAGGGCTGCAGGGTCCGCTGGGGCCGGCGGGACCAAGCGGGGCTACGGGTGCGACCGGCGCTCAGGGAGTTGCGGGTGTTACCGGGCCAACGGGTGCGACAGGTGTGGCAGGTGCCACTGGAGCGACTGGAACCACGGGGGCTGGTTTACAGGGGGCAACAGGAGCTACGGGAGCAACTGGCGCGACGGGTCTTGCAGGGGCTACGGGAGCGACGGGCACTCCGGGGCTGGTGTATCAGGGTGCGTACGGTTCGGCTACGAACTATGCGCTTGGAGATGTGGTGACATGGCAGGGGTCGAGCTGGGTGTCGCTGGTGGCGGGGAACGCTGGGCAGGAGCCGGATGTGTCGCCGACGTTTTGGTCGTTGCTGGCACAACAGGGATCTCAGGGTGTTCCGGGTGTACAAGGATTTCAGGGTGTAACCGGAGCGACTGGGCCTGCTGGGTTGCAAGGGGCTACGGGAGCGCAGGGAGTTCAGGGTGCGACCGGGCCGCAGGGGCCGGTGGGTGCTCAGGGCGTGACCGGTGCGATGGGACCTGTGGGTGCGCAGGGTGCGACCGGGGTACAAGGAGCTGCGGGACAGGCTGGAGCACAGGGTATTGCTGGAGCTACCGGGGCTACAGGGCCGCAGGGATTGCAGGGGGTGGCCGGAAGTAATGGTGCGACGGGGGTTACCGGAGCGACGGGAGCTACCGGTGCGACTGGACTGGTTGGGATCAACTTCAGGAGTGCGTGGTCGCCGGCGACAAACTATGCGGTGAATGATGCGGTGACGTTTGACGGCTCGACATACATGGTGCTGGTGCAGAACACGAACGCTGAGCCGGATGTGAGTCCTTCGGACTGGACGGTGGTGGCGCAGGCCGGCGGTATTGGGTCGACGGGTGCGGCTGGTGCGGCGGCGACGGTGTCGGTGGGAACGGTGACGACGCTGGCGGCTGGCATGCCGGCGACGGTGACGAATACAGGGACAGCGAGTGCTGCGGTCCTGAACTTCGGGATTCCGCAGGGAGCTACAGGGGCTGCCGGTAGTGGGGGTTCGGGAACAGGTGCGGCTAGCGGGAACTTTGCGGCGATGTTCCATGCGGTGAGTTTCAATGCGACGTTCTATGCGGTGAACTCGACGAATGCAAGCACGGTGGAGACCGGGACGACGGCGACGGCGGGTGTACTGGCGTGGGTGCCGCTGGGATGCACGGCGACGCAGCTGAACGTGTACTCGCAGCAGGGGAACACGATTGCGGTGACGCTGCGGGTCGGGTCGCCGGGTGCGATGGTGAACTCTGCACTTACATGCAGTGTGGCGACGAATGCGAGCTGCACGGCGACGGGCAGTGTGATCGTGGGACCGGGTCAGTTTGTGGACTATGTGATCTCCGGGGCGTCGGGCAATGCGGCGGGTGTGTGGACGGCGTTGCAGTGCCAGTAAGAGCAGGAAGTAGGGAATAGGAAATAGCAAGTAGAGAATGGGGCGGAAGGCGCTTTGTGGGGTTGCTCCGGTATGCTGTGTGCGTTGAGGTTATGTGCATGGGACGGATGTTGAGGGCGGGCGTCGGTGTTGTGTTGGGAGGAGTTGCCTTGTCTGCGCTGGGGCAGACGGATGCAACGGCTGCAAAGTCGGCGAGCGGAAGCGATCCGGTGCTGGAGCGAGTGTTGACGGCGTGGCCGGAGGGGCTTGTCGATACCGTGAAGCGGCCTGGCGAGTGGACCTATGAAGAAGGTGTGCTGCTGGATGGCGTGCTCGCGGAGTGGCGTGTGACCGGCGACGGGCGGCTGTTTACCTATGTCAAGGCGGCGGTGGACCGGTCGGTGGATAAGGATGGGGCGATCCACGTCAGAGAGGGGGCGCCGTTTCCGGCGGCACAGCACTCGATGGACGATATTGAGATGGGGCGTAGCGTGCTGACGATGTATCGCGTGCTGCAGAAGGAGAACTACTACAAGGCGGCGACGTTTCTTGAGCAGCAGATGCATGCCCAGCCGAAGAACGCGGCGGGCGGGTACTGGCACAAGGGGATCTATCCGAACCAGATGTGGCTTGATGGCGCGTACATGGCTGAGCCATTCATGGAGGGCTATGGCAAGACGTTCGGCAAGCAGGAGGACATGGACTCCGCCGCGCAACAGCTGCTGTTGATGGATGAACATATGCGCGATAAGAAGACCGCGCTACTGCATCATGGATGGGACCAGTCGATGAAGATGGACTGGGCGGACAAGCAGACGGGGCTGAGTCCGGAGGTGTGGTCGCGCGCGATGGGGTGGTACGCGATGGCGCTGGTGGATGTGCTGGAGCGGATGCCGGAGACCGATCCGCAGCGGCTGGCGCTGGAGGGCGTGGCGCGGCGGGTGCTGATGACGGTGGCGCGGTATCAGGACGGGTCGAGCGGGCTGTGGTGGCAGGTGATGGATAAGGGGGGACAGAAGGGGAACTATCTGGAGGCCTCTGCGAGCTGCATGTTTGTGTACGCGATGGCGAAGGGCGTACGGATTGGCGTGGCTCCGATGGGGCTGGAGCAGAATGTGACGAAGGGTTGGGCGGGAATTCAACAGAAGTTTGTGAAGCCGGATGGAACGCTGGCGGGCACTGTGAGGGTGGCCGGGCTGGGTGGAACTCCGTATCGCAGCGGGACGTATGACTACTACGTGGGCGAGGCTGTGGGCGATAACGATGCGAAGGGTGTGGGTGCATACCTGCTGGCGTTGAGCGAGATCACGCAGCGGAAGCAGGCGGGTGAGCTGCTGCGCAAGGCGCACGGCAAGACCGTGCTGGTGGATGGATGGTTTAACTCGCAGATGCGGACGACGCCTGCGGGAAATGCGCAGCTGTACCACTACAAGTGGAATGATGACGCGAATAGCGGATATTCGGTTTGGGGTGGGATGTTTCGGGCATACGGGATGCGGACGGAGGTGCTGGACCATGCGCCGACGGCTGCAGACCTGAAGGGTGTGTCGATCTATGTGATCGTGTCGCCGGATATACCGGCGCTGAACCCGAGCACTCACTACATGGACGACGCCAGTGCGGCGGCAATTGAGACGTGGGTGAAGCAGGGCGGCGTGCTGGTGATGATGGAGAACGACTCCGAACATGCAGACCAGACACACCTGGACGTGCTGAGTGACAGGTTCGGCATCCACTACAACCCAGTGACGCGGAACCGCGAGGTGGGCGATGACTATGCGAGTACGATTGTGCCTATCGCGGCAGGGACCGGTGGGATCTTCAAGCAGGCGCATAAGGCGCTGATGAAGGAGACCTGCACGATCACCACGTCGGGCGCAGCGAAGATCCTGCTGGCGGACCACGGCGACACGTTGATGGCGATGAGCCATGACGGGCATGGATTGGTGTATGCGAATGTCGATCCGTGGGTCTACAACGAGTACACGGATGGACGGAAGACACCGCCGGAGGAGGACAACTTTGCGGGCGGCCTGGAGTTGACGCGTTGGATCGTGAGTGAGGCGGTTGGCCGATAGATACTAGGTGTTAGGTTTTGGTATCTGGAGCTTTACAGGTTGAGCGTGGTGTGGATGGCCTGTACCGCGTTGCGGATGCCGTCGGGGTCGGGGGTGGTGGATTCGAGCAGGCGTTCGAGCGTGCGTGCGAACTGGCTACCCGCAGGATAGCCGAAGATACCAAGCGAACCGGAGAACTTGTGCGCGATGTCCATGGCGTCCTCACGTTGCTGCTGGGTCGCCACGCCGCGCGTGATGGTAAAGACGAATGTATCGAGGCGTTCGAGGCGATTGCGGATGAGGGGCAGA
The DNA here is from genome assembly GCA_903970395.1 of Acidobacteriaceae bacterium. Lineage (GTDB taxonomy): Bacteria > Acidobacteriota > Terriglobia > Terriglobales > Acidobacteriaceae > Granulicella. The sequence goes on along the minus strand of CAJCIM010000090.1, from coordinate 6,390 downwards.
TTGCGTTGCCATACGGCGTCGAGTTGCATCTTGAAGCCGAGGCTTACGGTACTTGCGGCGAGAACGGCGTTGCTATTAGCCATGTGAGTCAACTCCAGCAGAGAACGCTGGAGATTCGACTGGCCAGCGTGAGGGGGTCAAAGGGTTTGGCGAGGACGGCCGCAGCGCCGAGTCCGGCGACGAGAGTTTCAGCCTTTGCAGTAAGAAAGATGACGGGTACATCCGCGAGCGCAGGTGTTGCCTGCATCTCGCGCAGGGTTGCGGGGCCGTCCATGCCGGGCATGGAGACGTCGAGGAGGATGGCGTCGGGGCAGTGGGAGGCAGCACGGCGGATGCCATCGGGGCCGGAGTTGGCTGTATCGACCTGCCAGCCAGCGGTGACGTGGAGGGTCTCCGCTGTGATCTCGCGGATGTCGTCATCATCGTCGATGATGAGAATGCGGCGCATTGCAGAGATCTCTCCCAAAAGTGCTCCGAGTTTACTCTGGAGGGCCGTAGTTAAGCGTGCGTGGCCGTGAGCCTTCCTGTCGACTTGGTTCAATTAAGAACGCCTGTCTTCAGAATGGGATTTCGTCCCATCATGTGCCAAGTGCTAGGACACGGTGCTTGGTACCACCTATTGACGCGCTTCGATTGCCAAAGAGGAGAGCGCGACCGCGTTGACCGAAACAGACCTGCCTAAAAGACTAGCGCATCGTCATACCGCAGAAAACCTTACTTAAGTTACCTGGCAGGCGATCTGGAAGGTAATGGAGAGTACGGAGTCTGGACAGGGATGATCGTTCGCCGAGATTAGCGAGTCTAGCTACGCGGAGACGGTGACCGAATCGGGAACGCCTGCGAGCGACTCCAGGGCCACTTGCGCTTCAAGGGCGGCCACTTTGCGATTGGCGATGGCCTGGGGAGAGAAGGCGATAGGCTCGGGGGCGAACTCGACGATGCCGTGAACGCCGTGTAAGTCGACGAAGTTCCAGACGTGCTGCCAGAGGGTCTCGGCGCCCCAGTTGACGTCGTTGCGCACGGTTTTGCCGCGGGCAAGATCGCGGGGAGAGAGTTGGTACCGGATAAAGCCGTAGCGAACCGGGACCTCTGCGGCGATGGCCTGGGCGAGAAGCCCGCTGCGCAGTGGGAGTACGGGAACGTCGCCGACACCGGTGGTGCCTTCGGGGAAGAAGGTGACGGGTAAACCGTCGCGGAAGCCCTTTGCCATGCCTTCGGCGGCCTTGGCTGCTGAGCCGCCTGCGCCGCGGGCGACGTAGATGGTACCGGCCATGTAGCTGATCCAGCCGAGAACGGGCGTGGAGCGCAGCTCGATCTTGGAGACGAAGACGCCGGGACGTATGGCTGCGTGGATGAGGATATCTACGTAGGTGAGGTGATTGGAGATGACGGCATCGCGCATGGGAACAGGGCCGACGGTCTCGTAGGTGACGCCGGCAGCGCGGCAGAGGCGGTTGCCAATCTTGCTGAGCCAGGCGGCGCGGGAAGCGCGAGTCTTCGGACGCTGGATGAAGACCTCCACGATGGAGTAGGCGAAGACGAAGGCGACTTTAAGGATGCGATAGATGCGGCGAGGGAAGGACAAGATGGACAAGTGGTGGAGTTCCTGACCTGAAGATGATTCGGACGACGAGATACGATGTTACAAAGATGCGCACGCGTGTGTCGACGCGTATGCGTGTGCGCCCCAAGGCTCCAGTGTACCGAGTATTCTTGGGACATGGCGAAGCTGTTCGAACGCGTTGTGGTGGAACCGCTGCTGCGGTTGATGCGGACGGGCGCAACGCCGGAGCGGCTGGCGTGGTCGCTTGCGCTGGGCGTGGTGGTGGGAGTGAATCCTTTGATTGGATCAACAACGGTGGCGGTTCTGGCGCTGGCGGCGCTCTTCCGGTTGAACCTCGTGGCCAGCCAGGTGGGCAACCATGCGATGTACCCTGTGGAGCTTGCGCTGTTTCCGGTGTTTCTGAAGCTGGGGTCGGTGGTGTTTGGGACGGAGAAGCCTCCGGTGGAGGGGCACCATCTGCTCGCGGCAGTGCGGCATCATCCATGGGACACGACACGGGCGTTGTGGTCGTGGGAGTGGCACGCGCTGGTGGTGTGGAGTGTGTGCGCCGTGGTGGTACTGCCGGCGCTGGCGTTTGGGCTGCGCCCCGCCCTGCGCAGCATGATGCGCAAGGCGGAGCTACAGGCGGCTTAGCGCGGAGAGATCTGCACCCCATTCATGACGATAGAGCTGTCATGAATGGGGCACCCAAGTTAGTTACCGTGGAAGTCTTCGACGGGATCGGCGGAGTGGACCCAGGCGGAGTAGATGAGGTTGCGTAGCTCGATGGCACCGGCGGCGATGCGGTCGTCGGTGAAGGCCTTGGCTTCGGGTGTACCGGCGTTGGTGAAGCCGCCGGCCTTGTCCAACTGGTAGACCTTTTCGACGAGCAGATGTGAGTGATGCAGGTAGTCGAGGTACTGTGACCACTCGTTGTCGATGACGGCGGGCTTGGTGTCGGCGACGAGCTTGGTTATGTCGCTGTACTTGACGTTGTCGTGGACGAAGGCGCTTTCAAACTGCGAGTGGATGTGGTGCTCGGTGGTGTAGCCGTTGGGATTTTCGCCGGTCCAGCCGTTGTACTGGATGGTGGTGTGGAGCGGCATGGAGCCATCGCCGACGTAGTGGCCGAGGACGCCTGCGTCGTAGAGGATGGCGGTCTCGACGGGTCGGGTGGGTTTGTGCGCGGCGGCGAGACGGCGGTACTCGCGGAGGTCTACCTTGAGCTTCTCCCATGTCTCTTCGACCTCCCATGGCTGCTGGCCGACCTTCTCCGGCGTGAGCTGGATGTCGGGAGTGGCGGGCTGAGCGGCGGCAAGGGCGCGGATGAAGTCGTAGCGCTTTTTGGGCAGCGGGCCGACGAGCTGGGCGTACTCGAGGTCGATGAAGTGGTCGGGAGCCTGCTCGGAGGAGAGCTCGTCTTCGGCCCTGTTGCGCCAGCGATCAGGCTCGGGCCCGAGGTACTCGATGGTGTCTAGCGCGTTGGCGTCGCGAAGGAAGAGTGGGACGTCAGTGGGAAGGTAGGCGACGGCGGCGCGGTTGATCATGTTGTGACCGTCGACTCCCCAGGCGAATGCTGGCTGCGTTGCGAAGAGCGGGATGAGCGTGGAGGCTGCAAAGATGCGGACAAACTGGGAGGGACGCATAGAGGAAGTATAGCTGTCTGCCGCGTGCCGATACGCGCTCCGAGCGATGCGTTTGCGCTGCTGAAGGTGGATGTCGAAGGTTTTGAGGATAGCGTGGTGCGGAGTTTGCTGCCGCTGCTGCAGCAGGGCAAGGTGAAGGCGCTCTTGCGGGACTGTCACGCGCCGATTCGTGCGTCGCGCGGGGTTGATCCTGTGGCGATCGAGCGAGGTGTGCTCGATGCCGGGATTAAACCAGCACGGGCTCTTCTGCCAATACCGGGCTGCCGAAGACGCGGCGGTAGCGCTCGATGAGGTCGGCGGGGCCGGTGGCCTTATTGGGGTTGTCGGAGAGTTTGACGCAGGGGACGCCGTCGGCGCTGGTGAGCTTGCAGACCAGGCTGATGGGGCCGAAGGTGTCCTGCTCGGAACCGGGGCCGCGAGGGTGGCATTCGCGGAAGTCGTTGGTGAGCAGCGTGCCCCAACCGGCGGAGAATCGGATGCGGCCGTTGAAGTAGTCGTGCAGACGGACGATGGTGTCGGCGTCGAGGCCGTCGCTGGCGATGAGGCGCTTGGTGCGCGGGTTTTGTCCGCGCTTCATCAGCCAGGCGATGTACTCGTCGCCGGCGACGAAGGGGTCTTTGCTGTCGACGCGCTGACCGGTCCAGCGTGCGACCCAGTCGGGCGCGCCTTCGAGGAACTGCGTGGTGCCGAAGGTGTCGGGAAGGGTGATGAGCAGCTCGTTGTCGTAGCTGCGCGCCCAGAGTTCGAGAACCTTGTACTGGCTGGCTCGTAGGTCGTCGTCGGAGCCGCGTGAGGCCATGGCGGCGAGCGCCATGGGGAGTTCATGTGCGTTGGTGCCGATGGCCTCGAGGTCGTGCTTGTAGGCGAGCGCGGTGTTCGAGGTGCCGGAGAGCGCTGGGCCGAGCGCGCGGGAGAGCGCCTGCACGCAGTACTCCTGCCAAAGGAAGCTGTGGCGGCGGCGCGTGCCGAAGTCCGACAGGCGCAGACCGGGGACGGCGCGGAGCAGCTCGATCTTGTCCCAGAGGCGGGTTTTGGCGCGGGCGTAGAGGACGTCGAGTTCGAGCTCGTTGAGCTCGGCGAGCGCTGCGCGGGTCTTCATCTCGCTGACGATGGCGAGCGCGTAGACCTCCCACATGGTGACCTCGGTCCAGAGGCCGGAGAAGCGCAGAACCAACTGGCCGTCGTGCTCGGATATCTCGTAGTCGGAGAGGCGGAAGTCGTTCTCAAGCCAGGCGAGGAAGTCCGGGCGGAAGATCTGTTTGGTGCCGTAGAAGGTGTTACCGGTGAGCCACACGAGCTCGGAACGGCGCAGGCGGAGGCTGCGGACGTGATCGAGTTGGTCTCTTAGCGCAGCAGCGGAGATGCGCTCGGCCAGGCGGACCTTGATGGTGCGGTTGTGGATCTCGCTGGTGACTGGAACGCTTGGGAAGTTCTTCCAGATGAACTGCAGCATGAGCAGCTTGTAGAAGTCTGTGTCGAGCAGGGAGCGCACGATGGGGTCGAGCTTCCAGTTATGGTTGTGCGCGCGCTCGGCGAAGTTGATATTCATCGCGGTGGGGTACCCTCCCCCCTCCCCCTTTTTTTAAGCTTACGATTGGAATCAACGACTTACGGGGGTATCCAGGGGTTATGTGGTTGATTCCGTGTCGCTTATCGGTAGGATTATGAAAAGAAGAGAGTTAGAGGTCAATCTGCTCAGGAGCTCAATAGGCTTTTCTTCCCTATTTCCATTGTAGCTGCTGTAGATAGGGAATATGCAACTGTTTTTTGCGGCGTTAGTGATTTGTTTTGAGTCGTTTGGCGGGGGTGAGACAGGTTTCCGGGGTTGACTACGGGGCGGCCAGTGATCCCGGCGGGCGGCAGATCCGCGATGGGTTTGAATTTTATGACAAGTGTGCTTGACATGGAAAGTATGCTTGACGTAAAGTCTGCTTGTCATCGAGAGGAGGCAGGGCGATGTTCTGCAGCGGTGCTTCGGCGGCAAAGAAGAGGTATGAGCGGGACGTGTTGCGGTTTATGGCGGCCTATGTGGTGGTGATCTTGTGCTCGGCATGGTTTGTGAAGCATGACGGGCATGAGCGCTTCTATCTTTACTTCTGGTCGGTGATTCCAGCCATTCCGATTCTTGGGGTGCTGGTGCGGATGGGCCAGTATCTGCAGGAGGAGAAGGACGAGTACCAGCGCTGGCTGGTGATGCAGGCGATTCTGGTGGGAACGGCGCTATTGCTCGGAACGGTGGTGGTGAACGACTTTCTGCGGGCGTTTGCGAATGCCGCGGGGCTGCCGCCGTTCGCGGGCTTCATGATCTTTTGCATGGGGATGGCGGTGATGCAGGTGGTGCAGCGGCTGCGGAACAGGGTGTCCGCGGATGAATAACCGGCTGAAGGCGTTGCGTGCAGAGCTGGGCCTGAGCCAGCAGGAGCTGGCGGCTCGGCTGGAGGTGTCGCGGCAGAGCGTGAATGCGATTGAGACGGGACGGTACGACCCGTCGCTGCCGCTGGCGTTCAGGATTGCGAAGGTGTTTGGGAAGGCGATCGAAGAGATCTTTGAAGAAGACAGCAAGTAGCGAGTGAGGAGTGTGTGATGCGGAGATTGAGTCAAGAGCGGCGGCAGGTGGTAGCGCTGGGCGGGAGTTTGGCGGCGATGAGCGGTCCTGGAGTGGCGTTGACGAACGGGCATCCGGTGGCGCGCTGGGTGTGGTTGGGATCGGAGCTGGTGGTGTTGATTATGGTGATCGTGAAGATGCTGCGGCTGCGACGTGCTGGGTGTGAGTGACAACTGTCATGTGCAATTGCTGACGGGTGACACTGATGTTTCTGCGGGCGCGGTTTGAGGATGAAGATGTTGGTTGAGGAGGTTGTGATGCGATTGATTCAGTGGCTGGCGACGGCGGTGCTGGTGCTGGCGGGAGTTGTGCTGGTGCGGCCGGTGCTGTCGCAGACGGTGGAGTTTGTACCCACGCGGTTTACGGTGGCCGATGCGGGGGTAATAACTTACTTCACTCATCAGCGAGTCGGAGCAACAAAAATAAGCCCTAAGCCCACTATAGCCTGATTGTTCTGTGTAGAAGAGTGCTATGGGATGGGGTTCTATCGCCGCTTCGAGATTGAGGGAGACACAGCCAGACACCACTGCGTCTCAACAGTTTGCGCTTGAGGGTCGGCGGATCGTGGCCGCAAACGCGGAATCTATGTGGGAACG
>CAJCIM010000089.1 GCA_903970395.1 Acidobacteriaceae bacterium | reverse complement strand
CGGCATGCCCGTCACGCTCATCGGCGAGAGCGTCTTCGCCCGCTGCCTCAGTGCGCTGAAAGAAGAGCGCGTCGAGGCATCGAAGATTCTGCAGGGGCCCAGCGGTGTGAAGATTCCCGCAGAGCACAAGGCGGAGTTCATCGAGGAGGTGCGCCGCGCTCTCTACTGCTCCAAGATGATCAGCTACGCGCAGGGCTACATGCTGCTACGCGAGGCCGGCAAGAAGTACGGCTGGCACCTCAACATGGGCGGCGTCGCTCTCATGTGGCGCGGCGGCTGCATCATCCGGTCGCAGTTCCTCGGCAAGATCAAGGACGCCTACGACAAGAACCCGGCGCTGGAAAATCTGCTCATGGACGACTTCTTCTCCGGCGTACTGAACAAGTACCAGGCAAGCTGGCGCAAAGCCCTCATCCATGCCATCGAGGCAGGCGTTCCCACTCCTGCGTTCTCCACGGCGCTGGCCTTCTACGACGGCTACCGCACAGCCCGCCTCCCGGCAAACCTGCTTCAGGCGCAGCGCGACTTCTTCGGAGCGCACACCTACGAGCGTGTCGACAAGCCCCGCGGCGAGTTCTTCCATACCAACTGGACCGGCCGCGGCGGTCGTGTCTCCTCCACAACGTACAACGCATAGGGCATCGCATCGATTTCTCGTCCTATTAACCTCATTTGTCATCCTGAGCGAAGGAAGCCATCACAAACAACAAGGCCCGCTCTTCATCGAGCGGGCCTTGCTGTGTTTATGGAGTTGCAGGCAGAACTCTAGTTATTAGGCAACGTATGGACGATCCACATACCGCCCGTCAGCAGGGTCAAAAGGATCGTGACACCGCCGAGGCTCTTGCAGATGGGGGCAAGGCTGTTCAGTCGGCGCACGACCTCATCGTTCTCCTGATGAACGGACGAGGGTGTGGTCTCGTTGAGGAAGAGTTGGTCTGTCTCGTGGTTCGACAGACTGGCGCGATAGATCATCGCAACCATGAAGGCCAGAGTAATGATGGCCCACAGAATGGTGACCGGCATAAGTAGGTTCATGATGAAGCCCCCAAAGATGATCGAAATCTCAAGTCCTGGATACCGAGAGGGTCCGCTGTTTTAGCGGGCTCAGGGGGTAGGCTGGGCCGTTAGCTCGAAAGCATACGCCTGCCGCTGTGGAAATGTGAACCACTTTTTCAAATGGGCGCGAAGGGGAGCGGACTGGATACATCCCGTAGAGAAGTCTCCCCACGCTCAAGCCGAAATCTGTCAACCCTAAAATCGCATAAGCTACACAATACAAAGGGAATAGAGTTGACGAAAGATGACGATCGACAACCTATAATGAAAGTAGGGAACAAAGACAACGGAAGAGTTTCGCGAACAGTATTGTTACGCTTGGCAGGCGGGGATAAGACCTCCACAAGTCCACCCATAACCCATTTGCGCTCAAGATCTTGGATCAAAAAGTATCCCGGGGGAGTCCCCTAGGGGTCAGAGGATACGCAGCAGAAAGACCCCCACAGAGACGACAAGGATAAGCGTCAGCGTCATCAGGCCCAGGATGAACCACGCGGCCCGGCGACGCGTCGTGTCGGTCGGCTGGGTGATGCCGAAAGTGTCGATAAAGATACTGGCAAGTGCTTCCAGGACGTTCATAAGTGTTTCGATGGTACGCCGGTCCCCAGTCAAGGATCACGGAATCTTCCGACCGTTGCTGAACATCGAATGGGAGATTTGCTCTCCGGCAACCCTTGATGGGAAGCGCGGAGAGGACTAGACTGGATATACGACCTGTTCCATCCGCGAGATGGAGCAGAGCCGAAGGAGACCGAAGACCCATGGCAACTGCCGCGATTACCCCGACTGTAGAAGTAGTGAATGGACCGGCAACGACCCCGACCTCGCCCGTGGTGCTGACATCCGCCGCGATCACGAAGGTGAAGGAGATCATGGCAACGCAGGATCCGATTCCCGCTGGTCTGCGCATCGGTGTGGTGGGCGGCGGCTGCTCCGGCTTCCAGTACTCCATGAGCTTTGAGAACGCCTCCGGAATGATGGACAAGGTTGTCCGCTTCGAAGACCTGAAGGTCTTCGTGGACGCCACCAGCGCTATGTACTTGAACGGCTGCACGGTGGACTACGTCGAGACTCTTGAAGCTGCTGGCTTCAAGTTTGAGAACCCTCAGGTCAAGTCCACCTGCGGTTGCGGATCGAGCTTCAGCGTCTAATTGCACCCCGATTTTGGTAGGTCTACATGCGCAAAGGCCTCGCCACGGCGAGGCCTTCGTGCGCATAAGCAAAACGCATCCCGAAACGTCTAAGATAAGTGAAGCATTCCAGAGGATGACGCTGCTAGCTGCATGACCGAATTCACCGTAAAACTTGCCGACGAACGAGGACGAATCCAGGAGCAGATCCACGCTGCCGCGACGGCCGAGGAGCTGCGCAGCCGTTTCGAGCAGTCTGGATATCACGTCTTCTCGGTGAAAGCGCGCTCCGCGCTGGGTGGATCGAGCAAGAAGAAGGTCAAGCTCGACGTCTTCTTGGTCTTTAACCAGCAGTTCCTCACGCTGATCCGCGCAGGTCTGCCGATCCTGGGCTCACTCGACCTGCTCTCGCGCCGCCAGAAGGACCTCGGATTTCGGGCACAGCTCGAAGACGTAACCGCCCGCGTCAAGACCGGACAATCGCTCTCGGAAGCCTTCGACGCGCAGGGAACAACGCCGCTGGTTTACACGACCACGCTGCTCGCCGGCGAGCGATCGGGCAACCTCGAAGAGGTGCTGCAGCGCTACCTCGACTTCCAGCGCGTCTCGCTGACCTTTCGCAAGAAGCTGAAGGCGAGCCTGATCTATCCCGCGTTCCTCATCGTAATGGTGATCGGCCTCTTCATCTTCCTGATCACCTTCGTCGTGCCTCGATTCGCCGACCTCTACAACCAGCTCGGCACGCAGCTTCCTGGAATGACATTGGCGCTGTTGTCACTCGGGCAGGCCGTCCAGCACTACGGAGTTTACGCAATCCCGGTGATCGCGCTGGTCGCCTGGCTGGCGATCCGATGGGCAAAGACGGACGCCGGCGACTCTGTCATCGATAAAGTCAGAATCTCCTTGCCGGTGCTCGGCGGAGTCTGGCTGAAATACCAGGTTGGCCTCTTCTCACGCACCTTGGCAACGCTGCTCACCGGTGGCCTCCCGTTGGTTCCGAGTCTCGAAACCGCAGCGAAGTCGATTGAGTCCAGGCAGATTGCCAAGGCGGTCTATCAATCGGTGGAGACCGTGCGCGAGGGCAAAGGGTTGTCGAACAGTCTCGCAAATACGAACGTGTTTCCTGAGCTGGCAATTGAGATGATTGAGGTAGGTGAGAGCACCGGCGCGCTACCGCAGATGTTGAACTCGGTTGCAGAGTTCTTTGAAGAAGATGTGCAGACGTCGCTCGCAGCGATCATGAGCCTGATTGAGCCGATGATCCTGATTGTGATGGGCGTGGTTGTGGTGATTGTGTTGATTGCTCTGTATCTGCCGATCTTCAGCCTGAATGGCGTAGGCGGAGGATAAGGCGGATGATGGTATTCAGGTTTGATAACTCCGATCGTGGAGGAAGATGATGGCGACTCCTGTTCCTGTAGTGCAGCCGTATGCGAACGATGCGTTGAATGAGACCGAGCGCGCGCAGATGCTCGCGCGGCGGTATCACTCGGAGTTTGTCGATCTGAAGAACTTCAAGATCCAGCACGAGCTCTTCAAGAGCGTGCCAGTGGACATGATGTTCCGCTATAACTTCGTCCCTCTGGAGCAAAGCGAGGGAAGGCTGGCGATTGCTGTTGCCGACCCGTCACGACTGATGGTGATCGACGAGATTGCTGGTCTGCTCGGCGCACGGATTGTGACCCGTGTCGCAACGCTGAGCCAGATCACCGACCTGCTGAAGAAGAACGAGCAGAGCCAGCGCGTGCTTGACGAAGCTAGCGAAGGCCTGGCGTTCGATGTGCTGACGAGTTCGGAGAACGCCGAAGAGACGCTGTCGATCCAGAAGCTGACAGCGGACGAAGACATCTCACCGATCATCCGGCTTGTCGACACGACGATCTTTACCGCGCTGGAAAAGCGCGCGAGCGATATTCACCTTGAGACCTTCGACGACTCGTTGCTGGTGAAGTACCGCATCGACGGCGTGCTGCAGCAGGCAATGGCGCCGATCGCTCGCGAGCACCACCAGACGATCCTGTCGCGTATCAAGGTCATGAGCGAGCTGGACATTGCGGAGCGGCGCGTGCCGCAGGACGGACGCTTCCGGGTTCGCTACAAGGGCCGTCTGATCGACTTCCGTGTGTCGATTATGCCCACCGTGCACGGCGAGAACGCCGTGCTTCGCGTGCTAGACAAAGAGTCGATGAGCGAGAAGTTCACCAAGCTCTCGCTCGACGTGGTTGGATTCGCCGCGCAGGACCTCGCCCGCTTCCGGCGTTACATCAAGGAGCCGTACGGAATGGTGCTGGTGACCGGCCCGACAGGTTCCGGCAAGACAACCACCTTATATGCGGCGCTCAATGAGATCAAGAGCGAGGAAGACAAGATCATCACGATCGAGGATCCTGTTGAGTACCAGATCCGCGGCATTACGCAGATTCCGGTGAATGAGAAGAAGGGCCTGACGTTTGCGCGCGGACTACGCTCGATTCTGCGTCACGATCCTGACAAGATTCTGGTCGGAGAGATCCGCGACGCGGAGACCGCGCAGATCGCTATCAACTCCGCATTGACGGGTCATCTGGTGTTCACAACTGTCCATGCGAACAACGTGGTGGACGTGTTGGGCCGCTTTCTGAACATGGGAGTGGAACCGTACAACTTTGTGAGCGCGCTGAATTGCATTCTCGCGCAGCGGCTGGTTCGCCAGGTGTGCGAGTTCTGCGTCCGGACCGTAAAATACTCGGATGCGGAGCTTGAGAACAACGGTCTGATTCCGAGCGAGTGGCGCGATGTCGGATTCCGAGAGGGAACTGGCTGCATCGAGTGCGGCGGGACAGGCTATCGCGGCCGGTCGGCGATCCACGAGTTGCTGGAGCTGGATGACGAGATTCGCGAGATGCTGCTTGAGAAGCGTCCGGGTTCGGAGATTCGTAAGAAGGCGAAGCAAAAAGGCATGGCGTTCCTTCGCGACTCCGCGCTGGAGCGTGTACGCGATGGGATCACAACGCTGAAAGAGATCAACAAAGTGACCTTCATCGAGACGGGGCGGTAGAGGAAGATGCGGAGGCGAATTGTGCTGAGTGCTTGCAGGATGGCGATTACAGCGCGATCTTTTCTGCGTCCAACGCTCAGGGCTGCCGATAGATCGTTCTCCAAGGTACTCTAGACAAGAGCTTCATGAATCTACTACCCCAAGCCTCTGGAAACCGACCCCGCGTCGCCTGCGAAATCTCACCGCAGGGCGTTGTTGCGGCGCGCTCGTCAAATGCGTCGTCGCCGTTGTCTGCCGTGGCACGCGTCGAGCTGGCTGAGGGTGCTGTCGTTCCCGGGCTGAAGCCGGGAAATGTGGTGGATCGTGTTGCGGTTGCGGCGGCGGTGCGCCGGGCCCTGGAGTCCGTAGACGTGAAGGCTAACGCACGCAACGCTGCCGTCACGATGGTGATTCCAGATGCTGCGGTGCGGGTTCTGCTGCTGGACTTCGATGCGCTGACCACAAAACAGGCCGAGGCTCTGCCGATTGTGCGCTTCCGGCTCAAAAAGCTGCTGCCGTTTGATGCCGATGAGGCGATGGTGAGCTATCAGGTGATGAGTACGAGCAAAGGCATGGTGCGAGTGCTGGCGGTCGCTATACCGCCCGATGTGCTGAACGAGTATGAGGCCGTTGCGCGTGATGCAGGCTTTGAGCCTGGAGCGGTAATCCCAAGCACGCTGGCAGCGCTGGCTGCGCTCGAGGGTGATGGACCGTCGCTGCTGGTAAACGCCAACGGCGTGGGTGTGACTGCAGCGATCGTGCAGAACGGCGTATTACTGCTGCACCGCAGTGTGGACCTGCAGGATCACGCAGGCAATGCATATTCCGTTGCTGAGGTGAATGTGGCGACGCTGCCAACGATGTCACTTGACGAAACGGCTCATGATCTTCAGAAGCTGGCGTTGTCGGGTGAGATTGCACAGGCGGTGAGCGTGGCAGCGGCTTACTTTGAAGACACCCTGGCGACATCGCCAAGAGTGGTTTTGAGCGCCGGGCCGCTTGGGGCTGAGAAGCTGGGACGAATGCTGCGCCAGGAGGGCGTCGGTCCGGATGATGGGCTTTTGGTGCGCGAGCTCGTCGAGAGCTCGGCACTGTTGACGGATGCCACGACTGCGTCGGTACCGCGAGCATGGTTGTCCAGTGTGACGGGGGCACTGCGAGGCTAGATGAAGATCCAAGTCAATCTTGCGACGCGACCGTTTGTAGAGCTGCGGCCCTATCTGCTGCGGCTGCGGTGGATCATGGGCGGTTTGACGGTGGCGTCCTTAGCGCTGCTGATCTTTGCACACATTCTGCAGAAGAAGCTGGATGTTGCTCAAGCGCAGATGCAGGCAATCCAGACTCGAACCGATGCTGCAGTGACGGAGAAGCAGGCCAATGAGCGCAAGATGCGTCAGCCAGCGAACGCCGCAGTGCTGGAAAGGGCGCACTTTCTCAACACGCTTTTTTTGCGTAAGAGCTTTTCGTGGACAGCGGTGATGATGGATCTCGAAACGGTGTTGCCGAGCGGCGTACAGGTGACTTCGATCGAGCCTGGTGTGACTGCGGACGGTGATGTGATCATCCGTATGCGTGTCGCCGGAGACCGCGACCGTGCTGTACAGCTGGTGCGAAACCTCGAACACTCCAAGCGATTCCTGCAACCGCGGTTGAGTAGTGAAGCGGTGCAAGCCAAGGATCTCGCGCAGGCCAATGCTGCTGTCGGCACGGCAGCCGCGGGCAACGTAGAGTTTGAGATCCTGGCGAACTACAATCCATTGCCAGAGGGCGAATCGTATCCCAAGGTGAAGCCAGCTGCTGATGAGACTATGCATCCTGGTTTACCGGCGAACCATGTTGCAGGCTCCGCTGCGGCTGTGACGCTCAAGCCTATGGCTCCGATGCAGCCACGACAGCCGATGCATGCACAGCCGCCACGGCTGCAGTCGCCACCACCGCAGCTGACTAAGCCGGTGCAGAACGGACGGTCCTTATGAGCACGACGGCCATAACACCTTCGGAGAACGGTTCATTGCTTCGGCGCGTACCGCAGATGACCGCACGTGCAAAGGCATTGGTTACGGAGTTGAACCTGCACTTCGCGGGAGTTATTACACTTGCCATTCTGACGCTTTATCTGGCGGTGCAACTGCTACTTGTGTGGGAGGGGTTGAACTCCAACAACGCAGCAGCGATGGATCAGGCGACTGTGCAGATGAAGGCCGCGGAGATCGCAGCCAAGCCGCTGCGTGGTCTCGATGCGAAGCTGACGAACTCGACTACGGATGCCAACACGTTCTACCAAAAGCGGCTGCCGTATGCCTACTCTCAGGTACTGACGGAGTTGGGCGTGTTGACCAAGAGCAAAGGCGTGCGGTTGATGCATGTACAGTATGCGCAAAGCCCTACTCTTTCGGGTGATGCTGCGTTGACGGAGCTACGTCTCGACGCAAACGTCACCGGTGACTATCGGCCGATTGTGGAGTTCATCAACGCGGCGGAGCGAGACAAGCTGTTTTTCGTCATCAACGGTATCAACTTCTCCGGGCAGCAGACGGGGCAGGTGAACTTGCGGTTGAGGATGACAACGTACCTGCGCAGCCCGAGCGTCGCGGAGTCGATTGCACAACCAGCCTCGCCAGATGTCGATGCGAATTCTGGAGGCAGACCATGAGCAACACTGCCCAAGAGAGCCGCAAGAAGAACATCATTGTCTACAGCGTGTTTGGCGTGGTTCTGCTGGTCTTTTGCGTCTACGCTTACGAATCGTTTTTCTCGACTTCACCTGCGCCGGTATCGCAAAGTCCGGTGATTGTTACCAAACCGAGCGGCACTGCGCCGCGTGCCGGTTCTGCAGGTGGCGCGCAAGCAGGATCCCGTGAATCGGGCCAACCAACCGGGCAAGGCGTAGCAGCTGGTGTGGCAGCGACGAAGATGGCGAGCACGTCGAGCAGCCTGGATCCGACACTGGATGAGCGAGCGATGCTGCGCACCGAGAGCCTAGTGTACTCAGGAACGGGACGAAATATCTTCTCGCTGGTGTATGTGCCGCCTGCTGCGAAGCTGAGCGGGCCGTTGCCTCCTGCGCGACCGACCAACGCTGTTGCGGCGGTCGCTGCGCCCACGGGGCCGCCGCCACCGCCGCCGATCAACCTGAAGTTCTTCGGTACAGAGGTTGCGGGTAACGGGAAGCGGCAGGCGTTCCTGCTGCATGACGAAGACGTTTACCTTGCGGCTGAGGGCGATATCGTTGCGCGGCGGTACAAGATTGTGAGCATCAGTTCGTCCAGCGTACAGGTGGAAGACCTGTCGAACGAGAATACGCAGACGCTTCAGCTGCAGACGAATTAGAGGTGGCAAGGATACTTCTGCCATGGCGATGAACTCTCAACCCGAAGCAAGGGAGCAAGAGCGTACCAGCAGTGAAGCTGGGTACATGCTGCTCGTTGTTGTGGTGATGGTGGCGCTTGTGCTGATCGCTCTTGCAGTCGCTGCGCCGGTGGTTGCAAAGGACCTTCGCCGCGACAAGGAGCTGGAGAGCGAGCGTCGCGCAGAGCAGTATGTGCGAGCCATCCAGCTGTACTACCGCAAGAACCGCAGTTATCCGCCGTCGATCAAGGCGTTGGAGAGCACAAACAACATTCGCTATTTGCGGCAGAAGTATGTTGATCCGCTGACGGGCAAGTCAGACTGGAAGCTGATCCATCTCGGCGAGCAGAAGACCAAGATCCATGTGTTCTTCGGCAAGGAGCTTGGCGAAGCGGTTGCTGGACTGGGCGCCGCTGCGCCGGCGGTGGGAGCCGGTGTGGGTGGTGGTGCGATCGGGCCGACTACTGTGAACAGCACGAATGCGCTTGGCGCGGGCTTCAACGGCGCCACATACGGAGCGACTGGAACCACGGGTGCGACAGGTGTGAGCGGCGTGAGTGGCAGCACCGGAAGTACGGGCAGCACCGGAAGTACGGGAAGCGATGGCGGCATCTTCGGCGACAGCACCGGGGGCGTGATTGTCGGTGTGACGACGGCGAGAAGCGGGAACTCCATCATCGACCCGAACCAGCAGACGACTTATGACACGTGGGAGTTCTGGTATGACCCGCGGATCGAGATCCTCAAGCAGTCGGTGAGTCTGACTGGTGGCGGAATCTCGTCGCAGTCGGCGAGCAGTTTCGGTAACAACCTGAATGGCACGCCGAACAGCGCCAACGGTGCGAGTGGCTCGACTGGATCGAGCGGTTCACCGGGGATATTCAATACGCCGAACTCGCCGACGCCGACTCCGCCAAGCACGAATCCTTATCCGTAAGGATTCGTTGCTGGATTAGTGCTTGATGAGCCACATGAGCCAGCTGATGACGATGACGCTGCCGACGAAGAGCACGAAGCAGTAGGCTCCGAAGCGAACCATCATGCGCGGCTGTGCGCGTTGCGTGATGCCGAAGACCACCGAGATGAAGAGCGCGAAGAGAAGCACAGCGGAGAAGTGGCTCAGCATCAGTACGAGGCCTTTCTGCCGTTCGCGAGCGAGTGCGCGTCGACTGCGGCGATGAGGTTGAGCAGGCCAGCGATGACCAGCGCCTTTGTACCGTAGTCAGCGAGCGTGTTGACTGTCGATGTTGCGCCGAGTGAGAAGACGCGCGCGGCGACGTAGAGAAGTCCCATGCCGAGCTGACCAACGAAGCCAAGGATATCGAGGATATCGCCTGAGTTTGGCTGGTAGACCTTGCCTGCGAGCGCGATGCCGATCAGGAACATTCCCAGGATCGAGACGAAGAGCAGCAGAGCGCGGATCTTTTTGCCGACGAGCAGGTGACCCAGGCCGGGGATAAGCCAGCCGGCGATCAGTACCAGCATCGGGAAGGTAGAGTTCTGCTTAGCGGCGCGCTGGGCGACGGGTGGTTGTGCTGGAGTTGCCATCGGTAGTGATTCTATCAGCGTCAGACGCGGAGGAGTTCGGATTGTGCCGGGCCGGTGACGACAGCCTTGGCTGGCTGGCCGTCGCGCGGTGCGGAGGTGATCATGTTGACCTCGCTGCGAACGCCGAACTCGCCGGTGATGTAGATGCCGGGCTCGACGGAGAAGCAGGTATTGGGCAGCAGGAGGCGTTCGTCATGGGTCTCCAGGTTGTCCAGGTGCGCTCCGTTGCCGTGCAGCGAGACGGCGATGTTGTGGCCTGTGCGGTGTGTGAACTCAGGGCCGAAGCCTGCGTTGGCGATGACGGCGCGGGCCGCGTCGTCGGCCTGCCAGCCTGGGATGGGATGGTTCTTCTCGTAGGCCGATTGGACGGTTGCGATGGCTGCGTCGCGGGCGTCGCGGACGGTGCGGAAGACGAGGTGCTCGCGCTCGGTCGGTTCGCGGCCGACGACTCCGGTCCAGGTGATGTCGTACCAGACAGCCAGTGGCGAGGGCAGCTTCGCCCAGATGTCGATCAGAACGAAGTCGCCTTGCTGTATTGCGCGTGACGATTCCGTTGTTGGTTCATAGTGCGAGTCGGCGGAGTTGGGGCCGACGGAGCAGTTGGGGCCGTGATCGGTGAAGAGGCCTTCGCGCTGGAAGGAGTCGAGGAAGAAGTTCACTACGTCGATTTCTCCGATCGTTGTGCCGGCGCGGACGCTATCGCCGATGCGACGCCAACCGGCGGCGAGGACTGCGTCGACCTTCTTCTGGGCTGCGTAGTGGCTGTCGATCTGGTCTTCCGTGAGGACTGCCTCGAAGATGCTGACCAGATCCGCGGAGCTGACGACGTCCTTGCCGAAGCTGCGGACCAGCTCGACGGTTCCGGCGTCGACCATCGCGACGTACATGATGGCGTTGCGCGGTGAGTACTGCATAGCGATCTTCGTGGAGCCACTGAGCATCGCTTCGAGCTTCTGTTCGAGCTCCTGCCAGCTGGAGTACATCTCCCTGGCGCCGGGGAGGGTGTCCAGCTGGCAGGACTCGATGCGGTGGACGAGCTTCTTCGGGGCGCCGTGCGCGGGGACGTAGTAGAACCAGCGGCGGGAGATGAAGCTGTTCTCGTCCAGGCCGAGGATGCGGTAGGCGATGGGGTCGCGATGGTGGTGGTCGTAGAAGAGCCATCCGTCGAGATGGGCGTCGCGGAGCGCGGATTGGATGGCTTCGAGGTCCATGGGGAGATTCTATCTTGCGGGATTGTAGACTTGCCCTCGCTCCTCTAAAAAGTATCCAACGTATTGAAACGATGGGATTTATGTTCGAAATTTGGGCTGCGGGCGTGTCCTGAGCCACCGGCGGATTCAGGGGTGGGCTGGAAAGGGATCCATTCCCAAACCGGGAGAACGATCAACCCAAAAGGGCTCTCAGCGTATAAATCCCTTCTCTGAGGGATCGATTTGTGATAGTCCTTTAACTATTCCAGAGTTTGAACCCGCCTAAGTTTGCCAAGTCCGAGACTGTTCCGAATCTTATTCCGCCTCGCTCGACTGGAGACGGGGCACTAAGGCTCAAAGCCCGATCCCGGCTTTGGGCGACACCGAAGTCCCTTGTTCATCGACCCGCCATGCGGGCTATGAGCGCACATTGTCTCAACGCCTGAATGGAGATTGATCGATGCCCAGTTTCAAACGCGGCTTTCTTGTTGCCTGCATGATGTTTCTTGGTTTGACGGGCTTGTTTGCCCAGACCAGCACGACCGGCGCGATCAACGGCGTCATCACGGACAAGTCCGGGGCCGTGATCTCGGGTGCTTCCGTGACCATCACGGACGGGGCGACTGGCGCGGTCACGAAGGCGAAGAGCAACAGCGCGGGCGCGTATCGCTTCGACCTTCTCCAGCCCGGCAGGTACGACCTTGTTGTCGAGCAGCCGGGCTTTGAAAAGCTGAAATCCTCTGTGCAGGTGGACGCTTCGCAGGTATTGGACGGCAACATCAAGCTGACCGTGGGCAGCGATCAGCAGACGATTGAGGTGTCGACGTCGGGGGCGCTGATCGAGGCGGAAGACGGCAACGTCGCGCACACGGTTTCGCAGGCCGAGGTGGCAGAGGTTCCAAACTCGGGGAACAACCTGCTGTTCGAGACGAAGATTACGCCTGGTTTCAACAACGGCGGCTCGGCTTTCGGCGTGGTCGGCAATACGATGTACCAGATCGACGGCGAAAACTTCAACGATCCTTACAACAACGCGAACAACTCCGGAGCCTCGAACCTGACGCTGGGCCTGGACGACGTGGAAGAAGCGACCGTCACGGGCAATGGGTACTCTGGCCAGTTCGGCGGGCTTGTGGGCGCGACTGTCAGCTTCGTCTCGAAACAGGGCGGCAATCGCCTGCATGGCAACCTGAACTACTTCTGGACGGGCCGCGCGCTGGTTGCCAATACCTTCTCGCACAAGGAATTCGCGACCACCACCGGCATTGTCGCGCGTTCCTTCGAGAATGCCAATCAGTGGGCGGGAATCATCAGCGGACCCGTCACGATCCCGCACCTGTTCAGCGGCAAGGACAAGCTCTTCTTTCTGGCCGACGCGGAGGGTCTGCGCGCCATTCTTCCGTCCGCGCCCGGCACGGTGGAGTTGCCGTCAACCATCCTGCAGAACTACATCTGCGGCACGGGCTGCACCACCGGAGGGGTACTCGGCACCACGGGTTTCGCGGCTTCCATCCCGTTTTACGCGAAGGCCTTCGGCATCTACAACACGGCCCTTGCGCAACATAATGCGGCCGCGAACTATGGCAATCCCAGCTCGACCAACGCGACGGCCGGTTCGGGAACCAGCACTACCCCGTTCGTGTTCCTGAACGCGATCCAGACCGGTTGCCCAACCTCCGCCGGCTCTCTCAGCGCGAAGGATTTGGCGGGTCTCGGGTTCACCTACACGCTTGGACCGGTGGTGAAGGGTGTGCAAACCTACAACTACACCGGCCCCGTCGGCGCGTGCTCGAATTACTACCAGAGCAACGCCGTCACGGTCGCCAACGAGGCCCTGGAAATCTTCCGCCTCGACTACAACATCAGCCCCAAAGACAAGGCCTACATTCGTTACGAGCATGACAACGGCTTCCAACCGACCGGAACCGACCCCATCAACGCGGGCTTCAACACGATCTCCATCCAGCCCCAGGACGACGGCCAATTCAACGAGACCCACACTTTCGGCGCGCACGCGACCAACAACCTGATCCTCGCCGGACTGTGGTATGGCGCTATCTTCGGCCCCGCCAATCTGTCTTCGAATCTGGCCCTGTTCCCCGCCTCCTTCGGGGAAGGCGATGGAACCCTGACCACCATCAACTCCGGTATCGGCAGCTACCCGACCGGGCGTAACATCACCACCGTCCAGGCACAGGATGACTTTGCCTACAACAAGGGCGCGCACACCCTCAAACTGGGTGCCAAGGCGTACTACATCAAGGAAAACGACAACTACTTCAACGCCGGCATCGTCCCGACCATCTCCGCGTCCACCCTCGGCGCTTACATCAACGGTGGGACGGACCCCAACCCCGGTGGCATCGGCTTCAGCTCGTTCACCCAGACGTTCCCGCTGAAGACGGAGCACCCTGTCGGCCTGGATCAGTGGGCGGTTTACCTCGAAGACGACTGGAAGGCGACTCATGCGTTCTCGTTGACCGCAGCGGTCCGCGTGGAGCACCAGGGCAACATCAAGTGCCTGGACAACTGTCTCACGGAGGTTCCTAACTTCCCCGCGGAGCGGAACGCCGCGTCCGGCTCAACGCTGATTACCCAGGCGTACAACACGGTGTACAACTTCAACCAGCGGGAAGTGTTGCCGGGCCTCCAATCCATCGAGTGGGAACCTCGGATCGGCTTCGCCTACAATCCCCCTATCCTGCATGAGTCGCTCGTCTTGCGCGGCGGCTACGGCATCTTCTACGACGGTCTGGCAGCGAGCGTTCTCGAAAGCATCGCCAAGAACCCGCCG
>CAJCIM010000088.1 GCA_903970395.1 Acidobacteriaceae bacterium | reverse complement strand
GTGAGCGGCGTGCTGAGATCGACGATGCGGGGCTCGTTGGTCGTGGTGGCCGAGTACATGGCCTCTTCGGTCTGCGGCGCAGAGGCATCCTGCTCTCCCACCTTAGCCGACGATGAAGCCGTCGGCGAAGATGGGGCACCCGGCATGGGGGTAATGCGCGCGACGACGACTGCCGCGGCGAGGCGCGGGGAGATGCTATTGGCGATGTCGAGCGGCGATGTGCCGGAGGGGACTTCACGGACGGAGCCGTCGGGGAGTTGGATCTTGATCTGGTTGCTCACCTTATAAGGATAGAGCATGGGGCGAGCTAAGTGCTCTCGGTTCGATACAATGGCGGAGGCCCTGATTGTGCTGCGAGTTGCGGTGCGGGGCGGGAGATTCTGCGGCCGATGACCTGGTTCAAACGCGACGACAACGAGATCATTCCTCCAGACGACCATGAGGTACGGACCGAAGGGCTGTGGGTGAAGTGTCCCGGATGCCGAAAGACGATCTGGAAGGCCGATATCGACGCGAACCTGCAGGTGTGTCCGAACTGTGGCTACCACTTCAAGTTCAGCGCGCGGGAGAGGATTGAGCTGCTGCTGGAGCCGGGGTATGAGCTGGTCGATCTGGAGTTGGTCTCAACCGATCCGCTGGATTTCTGCGACTTGAAGCCGTACAAGCAGCAGCTGGCTGCGGCGCAGAAGAAGACCGGGCTGAATGACGCGATCATGAATGCGGTTGGCAAGATTGGCGAGATCGATGTCGTTCTGTCGGTGATGGAGTACGGGTTTATTGGCGGGAGCATGGGCGCGGTGGTGGGTGAGACGATTGCCCGCGCGGTAGATCGCAGCCTGGCGACGCGCAACCCGCTGATTGTGGTTTCAGCGAGCGGCGGAGCCCGAATGATGGAAGGGATTGCGAGCCTGATGCAGTTGGCGAAGGTGTCGGCTGGGCTGGGCAGGATGGATGACGAGAAGATTCCCTACATCAGCGTGATGACCGACCCGACGACCGGTGGAGTTACGGCGAGCTTTGCGATGCTAGGCGACCTGAATATCGCGGAACCGGGGGCCCTGATTGGGTTTGCGGGGCCGAGGGTGATTGAGCAGACGATTCGGCAGAAGCTGCCGGAGGGCTTTCAGCGGAGCGAGTTCCTGCTGGAACACGGGTTCCTGGATGCGATTGTCGCTCGCAAGGACATGAAGGCGTATCTGGCGGAGACGCTGGCCTGGATGACGGGGAAAGCCAGCCAGGCGTCTTAGAGGTGTTGGGGGTGTTCGACCAGCATGCATGATGTAAATCCATCGCGGACGGCGTTGCGGGTGGCGTTGCGGAGGGCTGCGCACCAGGTGCATGATGCGCATCCGTTGGTGTTTGACGATCCGCTGGCGGTGCGGATTCTGGGCGATGAACACATTCTGGAGGTGCATAAGACTCCGGATAGTGAGAAGCGGCCGTACTCCGCGGCGCTGCGGTCGTTTATGGTGGCGCGGGCGCGGCTGGCGGAGGACACGCTGGCTGCGGGGGTTCGCGAACGCGGGGTGAAGCAGTACATCGTGCTGGGCGCGGGGTTGGATACGTTTGCGTATCGCAACCCCTATGCGGATGTGCGGGTGTTTGAGGTGGACCATCCGGCGACGCAGGCGTGGAAGCTGGAGATGCTGAAGGCTGCGGGGATTACGACTCCGGAGGCGGCGACGCATGTGGCGGTGGACTTCGAGACCGAGAGCCTGAGGGCAAAGCTGCAGGCGGCCGGGTTTTTGTTTGGCGAACCGACTGTGACGGCGTGGCTGGGTGTGGTGCCGTATCTGACGGAAGAGGCGTTCAGGGCCACGATGCGGGTGCTGGCGCGGTGCGCGGCGGGGAGCGAGGTGGTATTTGACTACTCGCAGCCAAGGGAGGCGCTGCCGCATGTGGAGCAGTTGATGCTGGATTCGTTAAGTGCGAGAGTGGCGCAGGCTGGAGAGCCGTTTCAGCTGTACTTTACGCCGGCGCAGCTGGCAGAAGAGCTGGAGTGGCTAGCTATGCGGGTGGTTGAGGACTTCGACAGCGCGAAGCTGACGGCGCGGTACTTTGCCGGGCGCAACGATGGGCTGGGGTTGAAGGGGCAGGCAGCGCATATCTGCGTGGCTGAGGTGAGGGAGTAAGGAGCCAGGCGTACCTCAGGGGCTGAAGCCCATTTTCCTAAAAAGCAATGTGTGGCACGGCTGAAGCCGTGCCCCTTCGAGAGGCATCTAGAGCAGAAGCAGATTCCCTTCGGGAATGACAAAGCTAAAAGTGTGGCAAGTAGATAAGTAAGGATGGGGCATGACGTACGAGCAGGCGATGGAGCGGTTGGCAGCACTCGGGCCGGAGATGAGCACGGTGCGCGTGGGTGGGCAGACGGTAGCACGGAAGTTTTCGCTGGACCACATCAAGGCGTTGTTGCAGGAGATGGGCGATCCGCAGAAGACGTTCAAGAGCGTGTTGATTGCGGGGACGAATGGTAAGGGTTCCACTGCTGCTACGCTCGCTTCGATTGCGACGGCGGCGGGGGTGAAGACGGGGATGTATACCTCTCCACACCTGGAGCGGGTGAATGAGCGGTTGCGGCTTTCTGAAGGTGGTGTGCTGCACGAGATTGACGACGTGTCATTTGGACGATGTTTTGGACGTGTGGCTGCTGCGGCGCTGGCGCTGGTGGAGCGTGGTGTGTTGCCGCATGAGCCAAGCTACTTTGAGTACATGACGGCGCTGGCGTTCTGCTGTTTTGCTGAGTCGGGTGTGGATCTGGCGGTGCTGGAGGTCGGGCTGGGTGGTCGGCTGGATGCAACGAACAGTGTGGAGCCGGTAGTGAGTGTGATTACCGACATCGGTATGGACCACATGGAGTATCTGGGACATACGCTGCGCGAGATTGCAACGGAGAAGGCCGGGATTCTGCGCGAGAACGGCGTGCTGGTGACTCTGAGTCAGCATCCAGAGGCGAATGCCGCGATCGGCGATGTGGCGATGCGGCTGAATGTGCGTGGGGTGGATGCTTCGCGATGCCTTGCATCGCGAGAGGGATTAGGGATTAGGGCACAGGGATTGGGAGAGGGGCTACGGCGGAACCGGTACTCGCTTTCGGTTGAGGGGCAGGTGATTGAGGTGGATTCGCCGCTGGCGGGGCAGCATCAGCAGAGGAATATTGCGCTGGCGATTGCTACTGCGATTGAGCTGCGGACGAACCATGGAGTCGCGATCTCGAATGAAGCGATTGAAGCGGGTGTGAGGGCGACGGTTTGGCCGGGGCGGCTGGAGTGGATTTCGTTGGGTGAAGGTGCTCCGTTGCTGCTGGATGTGGCGCATAATCCTGCGGGTGCGTGGACGCTGCGTGCGGCGACGGCGCAGCTGCCGGATGCGATGCCGCGGACGCTGATCTTCAGCTGTTTGAAGGACAAGCAACTGACGGAGCTGGCGCAGGTGCTGTTCCCGCTGTTTGATGCGACGTCGGGTGACCCGGAGCGCGCGAGGGACCATGTGGTGCTGGCGCCGATTGACACTCCTCGCGCGATGCCGCTGGAGGAGTTGATGGCGGCGGCGCAGGCGATGGATGTTCCTGCGACGGCAGCGTCGACACTGGCCGAGGCTTTGAAGATTGCGCGTGAGGTGACGCCGAAGGATGGCGTGATTGTTGCGACAGGCTCAGTGTTTCTGGTGGGTGAGCTGCGTGGCGTGCTGCGAGAGGCTGACGCGATAGCATAGAGGGGATGCTTGGCGTAGACAAGATACTGAATCCAGAGGGTGGCGGCGCGGAGAAGGTTGCGCATGTGACGCCCGTTTCGTTTGCGTTGCGCTGGGCGAACTACCTGTTCATGATTCCGATGGTAGCGGCGGCGACGGTGTTCTTTGGGACGCTGTCGCTGATTGCGGGGTTGTGGGATAAGAGCGGGCGGCAACAGCACTTTATTGCGCGGCAGTGGGCGCGGGTGCTGCTGATGCTCGCGTTCAGCCGTGTGCGGCTGGAGCATCGCGAGCGGTTGAAGGGGCTGGGTGCGGCGGTGTTTGCGTGCAATCACCTGAGCTACTACGACACGCCGGTGCTGTTTGCGAAGCTGCCATTTCAGTTCCGGATTATCGCGAAGGCTCCGCTGTTCAAGGTGCCGTTTATTGGGTGGTATCTGACGCGGAGTGGGCAGGTGTCGATTGACCAGAGCTCGGCGCGAGCGGGGATTGCGAGCCTGATGCGTGGAGCGAAGACGATTGAGCATGGGCTGCCTCTGGTGGTGTTTCCCGAAGGCGGACGCGCAGCCGACGGACAGCTGCAGCCGATGATGGCCGGCGCGGCGTTTATCGCGATCAAGGCGCAGGTGCCGCTGGTGCCGCTGACGCTGGTGGGGACGTATGAGCTGCTGCCGATCCATGTGTATGCGCTGCGGCCACGGCCGGTGAAGCTGATTGTGGGCGAACCGATCTCGACCGTGGGCATGACGACAAAGGATGCCGAGGCGCTGACGGAGCGGATGAAGCAGGTGATTCATGCAACGTACATTGCGGAGCATGTGGACTAAGCGTGTGGACTAAGTTATAGTCCCTGTTATGGCGACGACGGTGAACATGCACGAGGCGAAGACCCAGTTTTCCAAGCTGGTGCAGCGCGCACTGCAGGGCGAAGAGGTGATCGTCGCGAAGGCTGGCAAGGCATTGGTGCGGCTGATACCTGTGGGTGACGAGGTGCAAGGTAGCTGGATTGGATGTCTCAGCGACCGAGGGTTCTCCGTGCCAGAAGACTTTAACGAGATGGGACGTACGGAGATTGAGGCCATGTTCTATGGCGATCCTGAAAGGGTGACGCCAGGCGGCACCAAACATCGAGCGAAGCCAAGGGCATGAAGCTGCTGCTGGATACACACGTTTTGCTGTGGGCTGTTCATGCCCCCGTCATCTCGATAAGCAGACAGTCACGCTGCTGACCTCCAACGCGCATGAGAAGTGGTTCAGCGTGGTTTCGTTGTGGGAGATTGGAGTGAAGCGGGGTATGAACCGGCCGGACTTTATCTTCGATGCGCGCGAACTGCGAACACAGTTATTGCGGCGGGGCTTCTCGGAGCTGGCGCTGTCTGGCGAGGATATGCTGGCGATTGACCGTCTGCCAGCGTTGCACCGCGACTTATTCGATCGGCTGCTGCTGTGCCAGGCCCTGGTGAAGGGGCTGACCGTGGTGACAGGCGATGAGTTGATGCTGCAATATCCGTTTCCGTTTCGGCCAGTGTGAGTCGCATACAATCACTGTGTGATAGCGCATCTACGTGGACAGATTCTGTACAAGATTCCCAACTACGTGGTCATCGACTGCGGTGGTGTGGGGTATGAGCTGGCGATTTCGGTGGCAACCTATACGGAGCTGCGCGAGGTGGGCGCGGAGGCTTCGCTGCACGTGCATACGCATGTGCGGGAGGATGCGCTGCAGCTGTTCGGCTTCCATGAAGTGACCGAGAAGCGGCTGTTTGAGAAGCTGCTGACGATCAGCGGGATTGGGCCGAAGCTGGCGATTACGGTGTTGAGCGGCATCAGTGCTGAGCGACTGGTGGGCGCGATCCGTGGCGGCGATCATGCGACGCTGACGAAGATTCCTGGCATTGGGAAGAAGACGGCCGAGCGCGTGGTGCTGGAGCTGAAGGACAAGCTGGACGATATGGCGGGCTCGATGCCTGCGACCGATGCGAAGCCTTCGCTGGGTGCGGTTGCGGAGGATGTGCTGAGTGCGCTGGTGAACCTGGGGTATCCGCGGCCGGTGGCGCAGAAGGCCGTGGAGAGCGCAGCGAAGGATCCAAGCGTGGCCGGAGACTTCGAGCGCCTGTTCCGCGCGGCGATGAGCGCGGTGCGGTAGGATGGCCGCGATGGAAGAGAAAGCGATTCAGTGGACGCGCCTGCCGTTTGTGTTTGAGGCAGAGCTGTTGCAGGAAGATCTGCGTGGCATTGCGGAAGCGGAGTGGGTTCCGCACTTCAACCAGAAGGACTATGAGGGGCGATGGAGTTCTGTGTCGTTGCGGTCTCGCACGGGGCTGGTGGAGGATGGTGTGCCGATGGGGTCGGCAGAGGAGTTCAAGGACACGCCGCTGATGGAGCGATGCCCGCATATGAAGGCCGTGGTAGATGCGTTCGGGTTTGCGAAGAAGTCTGTTCGGCTGCTGCGGTTGCAAGCGGGGTCGAGGGTGCGGGAGCATGTGGACCGCGACCTGGGGCTCGCTGCAGGTGAGCTCCGGTTGCATGTGCCGGTGGCGACGAACGACAAGCTGGAGTTTCTTGTAGCGGGGCGGCAGTTGAAGTTGCGCGAGGGTGAGAGCTGGTATATCGACTTCTCGCAGCCGCACAGGATCTACAACGGTGGTGAGACGGATCGTGTGCATCTGATCATCGACGGTGAAGCGAACGAATGGGCGCTGGCGATGCTGCGGCGCGCGACGGAGGAGATGGTGACGCAGAGCTTTGAGCCAAAGGGTGCCGCGGAGTTTGAACGCTTTCGTGAGCAGGTGTTTGAGGATGCTGAGCTGCAGGCAGAGTTGTTGAAGCCCGTGACGCGAGATGCGTTGACGCATGCTGTTGTGACGGCAGGTGCGGTGCGGGGATTTGTATTTGAGGCCGCGGAGGTGGAAGCGGTGCTCCAGAAGAACACGCGGGCGTGGAGTGCGGGGACGGGTGAGGCATGAACTTAGCTGGATGGATGCCTGTGCGTGTGTTGCGCCGCGACGATGGGTTGCGTGTGGAGTGGACGTTGATAGGCGAACGGCGGTTGGTGGAGCCGTTCTTTGAAGAGACGATACGGAAGCAGATGGCGGTGCCGTTTCATCAGCTGTTTCGGCGTGAGACGTCGATGGATGAGCTGGTGGCTTGGACCGATGAGCATGCTGGTGTGCCGCTGCGGGGGCTGATCTATCACGAGTCTAGATGCGGGAGCACGCTGCTGGCGCAGCAGCTGGTGGAGCTGCCGCGGAATATTGTGGCGTCGGAACCGCCGCCGCTGGATGCGCTGCTGCGGCTGCCGTTGACGATGCCGCAGGTTCCACGTGGAACGCTGGTGCGCTGGATTCGCGCGATGGTGAGCGCGCTGGGACAGGCTCGGCATGGCGAAGAGGCGATGTACATCAAGATGGATTGCTGGAACGCGCATGCGCTGGAATGGATGCGGGAGGCGTTCCCTGCTGCGCCGTGGGTGTTTCTGTATCGCGAGCCAGAGGCCGTGATGATTCAACATAGGCAGCTGCCGGCGATGTGGCTGGTGCCAGGGCTGATGGATCCGCGGGTGTTGAAGCTGGAGATGAGTGATTGGAAGCCGGATGCGCAGGAGGTGTACGCGGCGCGGGCGTTGTCGAATATCTGCCAGAGTGGGCTGCATGCTGTGGAGCAGTTTGATGGCGGGCTGCTGGTGAACCACAGCGAGTTGCCGGAGCCACTGTGCGGGCGTCTGCGCGAGCACTTTGGATTGCGCGAAGAAGATGTGCCGGTGATGCGCGAGCGCGGCGGCAGAGATGCCAAGATGCCTATTGCGAAGTATGAGGGCGAAGAGGCGTTTGATCGCGAGGCTGAACTGGTGCGGGTGCGCGCCGCGGTGAAGGAGCATCTGCAACCGGTATATGCGGCGCTGGAGAGAGTGCGCGCAAAACAGATGCAGGGATAGGCGCGCAAAGAGCTTATCGACGCAGCAAACGGCAGGTCTCTCCACTGTGCATCGCGATGTGGCGCGCTGCTGCGGTCGAGATGACAGAGTATTCGTGATGAGTGACAGAGGCAACAACGCCAGCAATTAGGCGCGGCGGCGGTACTTGATGGCGAACTCGTAGTTTGGGTTGGGTGGGAAGAGTTCGGCGATGTGGCGCAGGCGCGCTGCCAGGGCGATGGGGGCGATGAGAGGGTAGTCGCGCTCGCGGAGGTCGGAGTAGTTGAAGTCCATGGCGAGCGAGAGCAGGTAGATGGCGATCGCGTCGGTGAACGCGGCTTCGATGTAGTGGCCGCGTTCTTTCTCGTCGATGATGGCTGGCTCTGCCGCTGCGTTGATGGAGCGCGCGGAGTGGGCGAAGGCGCGGGTGCGTCGTGGCGCGGGCTCTTCAGGCTGTGAGTTGGGGGCGCGGCCGAAGGCGAGGTTGCGCGACTCCCATGCGTCGAGTGAGGTTTCACCGCGGAGGTTGTCGAGGGCCTGCTTCCAGACGAGATCGGCGAAGGATGCGGGGACGCCGGCTTTGTCGACGAAGGCGTGCGCGACGTTGATGAAGAACTCGAAGCTGAGGGCGAAGCGGTCGTTGAGCAGGCGGGTGGATATGAAGACGCCATGGCGGCCGCTGTCGAGTTCGACATTGCGATGGCAGATTGCGGTGTCGGAGAGCTCGTCGGACCAGGCGGTGGCGACCATGACGGGATTCTTGGTCGCGTCTTCGCGGAGTGCTGCCGGGACGAAGTAGTAGGTGTTGGCCTGGAGCGCGGCGACGATGGCTGAGGGGACGGCCTCGAGGATGCGGTCGAGATCGGGTGCGGCGAGGCCGGTTTCGCCGAAGGTGGCGAAGCGAACACCGTTGGAGGATTGATGAACCTCGGTGTCGTGGGCGATCTGTGTTGCGGCGACCTGATTGACGACTACGGGTGTTGCGGCCATCCCATCATTTTAGCGTGTCCGCTCATTTTCTTTACCTTGATTGCAGTGGGCGTATTCTTTAAGTATGGCTATGCTGACGGATGTTGAACGGGCGAGGCGTGAGGGTATGGTGCTGGGGATTCCGCTGGGCGACCTGGGATGGGCACAGTCGCTGCTGATGGGCTCGGCGGCGGGATTTATCGCGTTCTTTCTGTCGACGTTTCTGGCGATCGTGGGGTTCATGATCGACCAGAGCGCGACGGGGAAGATACCGGACTATGCGCTGACGTATAAAGTGATTGGGCTGCCGATTGGGCTGGCGGTTGGGGTGGTTTCGCTGGCGTTTCTGGGCGTGCAGTGGGCTCGGCGGATGGCGCGGAAGCGGCGCGGGGCGTAGAGGCTCGCGGGCCGCAGCCGGCGCTGAAGGTGACCAAGGAGTGGGAGACGCTGGATGCCTACTACAACCTGGACAACGGCACGGGTAAGGTTCGTGGCGTGTACACGCAGGGGAACCTTGCGATTGCACCGATCTTTGCGCAGTGGATCGCTCCGTTAAAGGACCTGGGTGTGACGACGATCACGACGCGCAACACGGGCGGCACCGATCACCAGTCGTTCGATGCCGTGGGTCTGCCGGGGTTCCAGTACATACAAGACCCGATGGACTATGAGACGCGGACCCACCACAGCGATATGGACACGTTCGACCGGCTGCATGAGGCAGACCTGGAACAAAGCGCGATTGTGGAGGCGATTTTCCTTTGGAATACGAGCCAGCGCGAGCAGATGATGCCGCGTAAACCGTTTCCTCATCCAGAGGATGAGCAGAAGCTGAGTGCGCCGATTCCGGGGCTGTATCCGGGAGCGACCGCGGAGGCGGACGGCCCGCAGGGTGGACGGCGGCGCGGCGGTGGTGGCGAGTAAACGAAGTAGAGAGTAGAGAGGCGCGGCGGAGACGAGAGTCTTTGCCGCGCTTTTGTTTCGGCGCGGCGGATGTAGCATCACCCCACTCATGCCGACGGTGAAGCTGTCGTCATGAATGGGGCACCCAAAGAATATGTTCGACTTTGGTTTGAGGGTTGTTGATGCGGATGTCAGGAGGCGGCTTGTATGCTGGAGGCGAGGTATTGTTAGCGATGCGTGGATTGGTTTTGCTGGGCGCGATGATGGCTGTGTGTGGGGCGATGGTGGCACAGGATGGGCCGCATGGGACCGTGACCGGGAAGCTGACCGGTGCCGATGGGAAGGCGATTGAGAGCGCGTGGGTGACGGCGATTCCTGCTGAAGGCGCAGTGGATGTGAACAACCCCGAGGAGCTAACGGGCGAGGATGGAACGTTTACGCTGCAGGTGCCTCCGGGGAAGCACTTTATTGTGGCGAACTATGACTGGCCGGCGACGGAGAACGCGCCGGTGCTGACCACGTACTACTCCGGTGGGCCTGCCGGTGTGGAGAGTGAGGCCAGCGCGAAGGCTGTGGATGTGAAGGTGAATGGAACAGCCAAGGGGATCGACATCCATGTGGCGCGCGCACTGACGCCGGTGTATCTGGATGTGGTGGTGACAGGCGACGATGGCAAGCCGGTGCCAACGGCGACTGCGTGGCTGACCCAGGTGAATCAGGCGGGTGTGGCAGGCAGCGATAGCGGTGCGACGTTCGTGGACAAGAACGGACACGCGAAGCTGCTGGGCTTTGAGGGAATCGATTACCTACTGTGGGCGGCAAACGGTGTGAAGGCCGCGAAGACGTGCGCCGTCGTGATGAAGCTGCAGAAGGAAAGCCTGCCGAAGACGACGGTGACGCTGCAGCTGACGCAGGCGCAACCGGTATGCAACAAGCAGGAAGAGGATGCTCGCAAGGCGGCGTATGCGATGCAGCCGAGGCTGGAGCAGTAAAGATGGGTGGTTCCAACTGCAGGTCTCTCCGCTTCGCTGCGCTACGGTCGAGATGACGTAGCATGGCTGGTTCGAACAGGGACGCAGATTCCCTTCGGGAACGGCAACAAAGAGGCTAGGCGTACAAGCCAAGGGCGAGGCGTGATGGCGAAGGAAGTCTACTTCACAGAAGAGACGATGAAGTTTCTGCGCGGGTTGAAGAAGCATAACGACCGCGAGTGGTTTGAGGCGCGGCGTGATGTGTATGAGCGCGCGGTGAAGGTGCCGATGTTGGCGCTGGTGGAGGCGATCAACGCGAAGATTGTCGGCTTTGCGCCTGAGCATGTGCGACCGGCGAACAAGATCACGATGCGGATCTATCGCGATACACGGTTCAGCAAGAACAAGGCCCCTTACAAGACGCAGGTGGCGGCGTGGTGGGCCAGGCGCGGGATGGAGAAGACGTCCGGTGGAGGGTATTACATGCATGTGAACCCGGACGAGGTGTTGATTGCCGGCGGTGTGTACATGCCGGAGCGTGAGCAGCTACTGAAGATTCGTACGTGGATGGCGGAGAACCACGAAGCGTATCGCAAGCTGCTGAAGAGGGCGATGCGTGGGGGCAGTGGGCTGTCTTTGAGTGGAGAGGATGCATTGACGCGGATGCCGAAGGGGTTTCCGGCGGAGCATCCAGCGGATGAGTTGCTGCGTGCGAAGAACTGGGGTGTGAGTGTTCGATTGCCTGCTGCACTGGCGTTGCAACCGGCGCTGCTGGGCGAGGTGGTGAAGCGGATAAAGGCCGCGACTCCGGTGGTTGAGGCGTTGAATGGTGCGATTCTGCTGGGTTCGGACGAGGGCGAGCGCAGGGTTCGGCGACCGCTGTTTTAGGCGCTTCGAGGCGCGAAAACCGTAAAGATCGGGAAAAATCCACAAAAACCCGAAGAATCTCGAAGAATTCGGGTGGTTTATCGTTGACAAAGCTTGCGGGAAAGTTGAATGTTGAACTCGGCGCGGTTCTCCGCACCCGCATGAACACTGGTGTTTTGTCTGCAATCGCAGTCGCCGGAAGGAAATCTCCGGGAGGAACGCTGACGTGGTGGCTGCGGGAGATGGGCTTGCTGCCCATGCTCAACTCAATACGCGAAATGAAGGAGTACACACGATGGCAAAGGGAATGACAAAGACTGCACTGGTCCGCCACCTGGCGGAGAAGCTGGAACTGACGAACAAGCAGACCGCAGGGTTTCTTGAGCTGCTGGCTGAGACCGCAGTGAAGGAGACCAAGAAGAACGGCGAGTTCACGATCCCCGGCATCGGCAAGCTGGTGAAGGCAGAGCGCAAGGCGCGCATCGGCCGCAACCCGCAGACGGGCGAGGCCATCAAGATCAAGGCCAAGACCGTTGTGAAGTTCCGCGTGGCCAAGGTCGCGAAGGACACGATCGCTCCCCCCAAGAAGTAACTGGCAATGAGGCAAACACAAAGGCCGGAGCGCAATGCTCCGGCCTTTGTGTGTTTCGGTGGGGGATGCTACTCCTGCGCGGGTTTGGGGAGGAAGGCGCGTGTGATGAGTGCGATGCCGAGTGAGATGAGGATGCCGCGCTGCAGTGGCTGCGCGTTGAAGTTCCAGCCGAAGATGGCGAGCGTGAGCAGAGCGCCGAGGAAGTAGATCTCGCCGAGGATGGCTTGCAGCCAGTGTGGCTTGTCGCCGGCGGAGGGAACCTGCGGTGCGGGTGTGGGCAGGAAGCGTGGGACAGCCCGCATATAGTCGATGTAAGGCTGGCCGTAGCGGGCGTTGAGGAAGGGTTCTTCCGCGAGCGCGAGACGGACCTGGAAGATCCAGATAAGCGCGATGGTGAAGGCCGCGCCGACGGGCGGCATAAGAATGGCCAGGCCGAAGGTGTGCAGCAGTGTGCCGAGATAGAGTGGGTTGCGCGTGTGACGGTAAGGGCCGTCGGCGAGCATGGCTCGGCTGCCGGGGCCGTCCGCGTGCATGATGGGCGATTTGACGACGCTAGCGCCGATATAGGCTGCTCCCCAGACGCGGAGCCATGCGGCGAGGGCCATGAAGACGATGGCGAGGATGAGAACCACGATGGTGGCGGTGGAGAAGGTAAGCAGGCGTTCACGCGCGATAGCGGAGCTGGCGATGAGCCACGTGGAGCGCGTGGTGATGTCGAGCGCCTGCAGGATTCCCGGCGTGACGGCAGAGAGCAACGGGATGAGCCCGAAGCCAAGCGCGAAGAGGATGGCGTGAATGATGAATCGGAAGCGGTACTCGAACTGTGTTGCGGGCATTTAGAAGCTGTTCTCCGAGATGGGTGGTTCGTGGGTAGGCGCTGTAGCTACTAGTTTATCGATGGCGGCGGGTTGCGCTTCGTCTTTGTAGATGACGCCGGACTTCATGACAAAGGGGACGCGCTGGAGGACCTTGATGTCGTGCAGCGGGTCGCCCTGCACGGCGATGACGTCGGCCCACTTGCCGGTTTCGAGGGAGCCGATGTGCGCGGTCCAGCCCATGAGGTCAGCCGCGTTGACGGTGGCGGTCTGGATGGCGGCGAGCGGCGTCATGCCGAACTGGTTGACGTAGACGTCAAGCTCGTGTGCGTTGAGGCCGTGCGGGTAGACTGCTGCGTCCGTACCGCAGGCGACTTTGACGCCGGCCTTGATGGCCTTGATCGCGTTCTGCTTTTCGACGGCGGACACGTCTTTCATCTTCTGTTGGTAGAGCGCAGGGAGGTTGCCGTACTGCTGCACCCAGTCGATGAGATAGGCGGTGGGGACGAGGTAGGTGCCGTGCTTGAGCATCATGGCGATGCCGGCGTCGTCGAGGTAGCTGCCGTGTTCGATGGAGTCGACGCCTGCCTCAGATGCCCAGAGGATGGCCTGCGCGCCGTGTGCGTGCGCGGCAACTTTGCGGCCGAGGCGGTGTGCGTCGGCGACGATGGCCTGCATCTCTTCGAGCGTGTACTGGCTTGCCTGCGGGTCGTCTCCTTTGGAGAGCACGCCGCCGCTGGCGCCGATCTTGATGAGGTCTGCGCCATACTTGATGTTCTGGCGAACCATGTGCTGCACGGCAGGGATGCCGTCGGCTACGCCTTCGCCGACCACGTGGTACTGCTCGGGGAGAAGGTTTTCGTCCATGTGACCGCCGGTGATGCCGAGCGGGGGGCCGGAGACTTGCATGTGCGGGCCGGGGATGTGGCCGGCGTTGATCTCGTCGCGCAGAGCGACGTCTGTGAATCCGTTGGCTCCTACGTTGCGGACGGAGGTGAAGCCGGCTTCGAGGGTGGTCTTCGCGTTCTCGACGCCGAGGATGGCCTCTTTGCCGGGCGTCATGGTGAGCTCGAAGTAAGGATCGAAGTTGGTGGCCATGGTGAGGTGCGTGTGCACGTCGATGAGGCCGGGGAGAACGGTGTAGCCGCTGAGGTCAATCTCGCGATCGCCGGGCTTGGTGGGCGTGGAGGCTGTGGGTGCGATGCCTGCGATGTGGTCGCCTTCGATGATGACCGTCTCGTCAGCGGTCTCCTTGCCGGTGTGGACGTCAAGAACTTGGCCGGCGCGGAGGAGCGTGCGCGGTGACGCGGGCTTGTAGGCCATTTGCGCGGAGGCGATGGATGCTGTGAAGGCGAGGAGTGCAAGAGGGGTACAGATGCGGAGCAAACACGGCATGAGAGACCTCGTGGCGGTGCGGGATACCTGAGTGTAGAGCATCCGCGATGAGGTAGTGGCTAGTTTGCAAGAGGTTGTTCAGCGTGATCGACGACCAGGACTTCGACGGGGCCTTTCGCGGATTCGAGCTTGAGTCCGAGTTGCTCCTGCACGGCGGTGAAGAGCGAGACTCCGGAGTCGCCTTCGGCCGGAGGGCCAGCGTCATCGGGACGCCACTTGAGGTCGATGTCGAAGTCACCGGTGATGCCGGTCTTGTCAACGACGGTGTGTTCGAGGACGCTGGCGAGGTGATTGGCGAGCGCGTCGATGCCAACACCCTGCGCCTTCAACATGCCGGGACCCATGGTCATCATGCCAGGACGCCTTGCTGCTTCGGAGTCCTTGGCCGCGTCGGGCGGCGGGGTGAAGGGAGGAAGCGGCTTGAGCAGGAAGCCGCCTTTGGCGACGACGAGGTTGTACAAAGGCAGCGTCTTCGTTTCGTGGTGGAGCTTGAGATGAAAGCGGTCGGCGAGCATGGCTTGCAGGAGTGCGCGTCGCTGAGGATAGGTGAGCTTCTTGTAGGCTTCGAGGTCCTGACCCGCGACTTTTGCATCGACATCGAAGTGCGCAGAGTCGACCCAGCCGGGACCGCCGGAGATGAGGTCGCGGCGGATATCGAAGGCGTTGGATATGAGCGTGCGGAGATCGATGTTGAGACAACTGAAGCCGTCGGGCGTATTACTGATGCGCATGCCGTTGTCGGCGGAGCTGTGCGGCTTGATGGAGGTGACGTCGTATTGGAGTTGCGGTGCAGTGGTGGAGGTTTGTGGCTCGGCGGTTTGCGCGTGTATCGCGAAGTGCGGCAAAGCGAGAAGTGTGGCGAGGAGCAGCGTCCTGGGGTTGATGCGCTTCATTCCGGCAGTCCTTTTTGCAGAGGAGACACACGGTTAGGCTTGCCAGGGATTGATGATGTCAACGCCGGCATCGTGAAAGTCCTGGGTATTACGTGTGACAAGCTTCATCCCATTGATATGAGCCGTTGCCGCGATGAGAGTGTCTTCGGTCGCGCGGGTGCGCGAGCGTTGCAACCTTCCCGCATGCAACGCAACCTCCGTCGTTATAGGCAGGATGCGGTGCTCGAACTTTTCAAGAACCGCATTTTGCCACGTACGCAGAACAGCACTTTGTGCATGGTCATACTCTTCGAGACGCGTGATACCGAGTTCGATTTCGTAGAGGGTGATCGACGAGAGAAAGAGATCGGCCCAGTGCAAAGTTTTCGCCCAGGCGGAAAAAAGGGGGTCGGTGCGCTTATGGCGAACCTTTCTGAGCTCGGAGATGACGTTCGTGTCGAGCAGCAGCATCAGTCGAAGATCACCTTATTTCGGGGAACTCCGCGATACGGGATGTAATCATCCAGCTCGACCGTGTCGTCTGAGGCCAGGCCGTCAATGACGCTCTCTGTCGAATCGCTCAAGCGACGATACTCCTCGATGCTGAGGAGCACATGAGCCGGGCGGCCGCGATCCGTGATGATGACCGGACTCTTCGAGGCCGCTTTCTTGGCGCGGCCAAGATCCTGATTGACTTCGCGACTGGTAAGAACAGTCATCTGAAACCCTCCGGCTGCCCAATGTAGCAACGTTACTACATTAGGCGGGCTGCTGTCCAAGGGCGGTGAGAATGGCGTCGAAGTCCTCTATCCCGGAGTACTCAATGATCACTTTGCCGCGGCCCTTTTTGTCGTCGATAGTGACTTTGAGGCCGAGAGTGCGGCGAAGCATATCCTGTGCTTCGCGGACGTTGGGGTCTTGTGCGGGAACGTCCTTCGCGGTGGGTTTGGGTTTGGAGTCGGGGTTGATGAGGCCTTGGATGTAGGTTTCGGTGGAACGGACGGAGAGGTTAAGGGCGAGGACCTTCTGCGCGGCAGCGGTGATGGCTTCGGGCGAATCCAGCGCGAGGAGCGCGCGGGCGTGGCCGAAGGTGAGTTCGCCGGTAGCGACGAGCTGCTGTACGGTTTCCGGCAGCTTGAGGAGACGGAGGAAGTTGGCGACGCTGGCGCGGTCCTTGCCGGTGCGCTCGGCCATCTGCTCCTGAGTCATATGGAAGTCGCGACTGAGGCGCTGGTAGGCGTGCGCCTGTTCCATGGGGTTGAGGTCGGCGCGCTGGAGGTTCTCGACGATGGTCATCTCCATCGCCTGGACGTTGGAGACCTCGCGGACGATGGCGGGAATGGTGGCTTTGCCGGCCTTCTTACTGGCGAGGAGGCGGCGTTCACCGGTGATGAGCGTGAACCTGTCGCCTTCGCCCTTGCGGACGACGATGGGCTGGACGACTCCGGAGGCCTTGATGGAGTTGGCCAGCTCGTCGAGCTTGGTATCGTCGAAGTGGGTGCGCGTCTGGTAGGGGTTGCGGTCGATGAGGTCGAGGGCGATCTCCAGCGGTTTGCCGGTTGAAGGTGCCTCGACAGCGACGGCGGCGATGGTGGGGACGACTGCGGGGCGCGACGGGAGGAGGGATTCGAGGCCCTTACCGAGGGCGGAGCGCTTGATGGGTGTTGACATAGTTGGTTCCTTGGTGAGGAGCTTCTAGCTGTTAGCTCGTAGCTTCCAGCTAAAGGCGGGTGAGTTGCTGGCGGTTGGGTTCGGTTGAGGCGTATTGAGCGAAGAGCTAACGGCTAAGAGCTAGCAGCTTTCTTGCGGAAGGGCCAGATGCGTTTGCCTTCTGCTGCCGCTTCGAGTGTCGTGAAGGTGGGTTCGGGCTTGGGTGTTTCTACCTTGGGCTTCGGGGTGTAGCCGTTGCGTTCGAGGATCTCGGTGGCGAGGTCGCGGTAGGCTTCGGCGCCGCGGGATTTGGGGTCGTAGAGCAGGACAGGCTGGCCGTGGCTGGGAGCTTCAGCGAGGCGAACGTTGCGGGGAATGGTGGTTTTGAGGAGCTTGTCGCCAAAGTAGCCCTGAAGGTTGTCGCGCACGGCCTGAGAGAGGTTTGTGCGGTCGTCGAACATGGTGAGGAGGACGCCTTCGACTGAGAGGCCGGGATTGAAGCTGGCGGTGACGCGTTCCAGGGTGGAGATGAGCTCGGAGACGCCTTCGAGGGCGAAGTACTCGGCCTGCATGGGGACGAGGAGGGTGTCTGCCGCGACGAGGGCGTTAAGGGTGAGGAGGTCGAGCGCGGGTGGACAGTCGAGGAGGATGAAAGGGTAATCGGCGCGGATGGGTTCGAGGGCGTCGCGGAGGCGTGTCTCGCGGCCTTCGGCGGAGACCAGCTCGATGTTGGCCCCGATCATGTTGCGGGTCCCGGGGATGAGGGAGAGATAGGCGACCTCCGTGGAGAGGATGGCGTCCGAGGTGGCGGCGCTACCGAGCATGAGGTCGTAGACGCTGGGGCGCGTGGCTTCGAGGGCAGGATCGCGTCGGAATCCGAGGCCGCCGGTGGAGTTGGCCTGGGGATCGATGTCGATGAGCAGGGTCTGGTGGCCTTCGAGGGCGAGGCCGGCGGCGAGGTTGATGGCAGTGGTAGTCTTGCCGACGCCGCCTTTCTGGTTGACGACGGCGATGACCTTGGACTTCGGCTCAGCGGAGGACTTGGAGGCGGGGGTAGTTGCGGAGGACTCTGGCATGGTGACGGAGTCTCAGGCTAGCAGATAGAAGGGCAGGAGTGTTCCACGTGGAACATGGTTGGTAAGTATTGTGGTGGAGAAGGTGTGGAGGGATTGTGGAGCGGGTGGAATAGGAGGTACGGGATGACGGAGTGTTCCACGTGGAACATTTGGGCGATCCAAACTGCAGGTCTCTCCACTACGCTGCGCTTCGGTCGAGATGACACTGTATGGGTAATCCTGTCAGGAGCAATGCTCGAGGGTGACGTAGCCGTGAGAGGGTTTGGGCAGCGGGATGTTGTCGGTGGCGGCTTTGGAAAGGGATTCGGCGAGGGTTATCAGCCAGCCTGAGGGGGCGACGCGTGGGCGGGCGGCTTCGATGGCCAGTTCCATGCGGTCTACGGCGCGGAGAGTTACGGCGTCGAAGCGGGTTGTTGCGGGCATGTCTTCGATGCGGGAGGACCAGACCTCAGTGTGCGGGAGGGCGAGTGTGCGGATGGCTTCGCGCAAGAAGGTGGCCTTCTTGTTCTGGGATTCGCCAAGTGTGACGTGGAGTTCTGGGAGCAGGAGCTGGATGGGCAGGCCGGGAAAGCCGGCCCCGGAGCCGAAGTCCAGGAGAGAGGCGTCTGAGGCGAGGAGCGGGGCGAGTTGGAGGCCGCAGAAGAGGCTCTCGCCGAAGTGGCGCTGGACGATGGTCTCAGGGTCGCGGATGGCGGTGAGGTTCGTGCGGGCGTTCCACTTGAGGAGGAGGTCCAGATAGTTGGAGAGCTGTGGGTAGAGGGATGCGGGTATGGACGCTTCGCCCAGGTAGGGGGCGAGGAGAGTTTGGAGGCGGGATTCGGGGAGTGTGGGCATGGTGGAGGAAGAGCGTTCCCGCAAAGGGCGCGAAGTTAGCCAAGTTTCGCCACGGGAGCGGTGGCTAGATCAGACAGTGAGCTTAGCGGCTTCGGTGACCAGGTGGTTGAAGAGGTTGCGGCTGGTGGGGGAGATGTCGTAGCTGCGTTCGGGATGCCATTGGACGCCGAGGAGGAAGTGGGAGTGTTCCACGTGGAACGCTTGTTCGGTGTCGCTGGTGGAATGTTCCACGTGGAACACTTCAGGATCGAGTTCTACGGCTTCAATGACTCCGTCGTCCGGGCAGCGAGCGACGATGCGGAGGCCGTTGCCGGGGGCTGCTGCTGCCTGGTGGTGGCTGGTGTTGATGGGCAGGCGGAGGAAGTCGCCGTCGTCGGTGGCCTCGGTGGGGTCGACGAGGGTGGCTAAGAGAGATTCTTTGGCGATGATCGCGGTGTGTGCGATGGCGACCGTCGCTCCAGCAGAGTGGTTGACTGGTAGCGGGGTGAGGTCCTGGACGAGGGAGCCGCCGCGCCAGACATTCATCGACTGGACGCCGTAGCAGATACCGAGGATGGGCTTGCCGTGACGGACAGCGTCGTCGAGCAGGGTGTAGTCGGTGGTCTCGCGAGCAGGGTCAGCGGGCGATGTGGCTGGGTCGAGTTCCGCTCCGTAGAGCGCGGGGTCGACGTCGGCGGGTGAGCCGGGGAGCAGTACGCCATGGGTGGTGGCGAGCAGCGCGCGGAGCTCGGTGGCGCTGAGCGTCAACGGGACTTCGACGGGCTCGCCGCCAGAGTTGCGCACGGCTGCGGCGTACATGGGCCAGGAGCGCTGGTTGTAGTCGAGGTTGCTCGCTGTCGGGATCGGGATGGCAATGCGTGGCTTCATGCTGATGGTGGGGGACTCCCCTGCCGTACTTTTTGATCTAAAGTCTTCAGCGGATTGAGGTTCGGAGCGGACTTATGGAGGTCTGATTCCCACGTGGCTGCTGATGATTTTGCTTGCCCTGATTTAAGGGTAGCAGGTTGGGCTATTGAATCGTTGGGGTGGATGTCATTTGGGATGAGCGAGATACGTAAGGCGAGGGCTTGACAGACGAACTTTGGGGCGATTTAGGCGGCGTCTACCATATCTTTTTCTACGGCCAGGCGGAGGGCCATCACTTTCAAGATTGCGGTGAGGCTGCTTAGCGAAGGGTTTCCTTCCTCGGAGAGTGTGCGGTAGAGCTGGGTGGGGTTGAGGTTGGCCTTCTCGGCGATGGCGGTGACGCCGCCGAAGGCCTTGGCCATCTGGCGGAGGGCGATGAGGAGCTCGCCGGGTTCGCCGTCGGCGAGGATGCTGTTGAGGAGCTCGATGGCTACTTCGGGGTCTTGCTGGAAGAGTTCGACGACGGAGTCTTCGTAGCTGCGATCGCGTGGATGCGTTGTTTCGTCTGCATTCATCGTCGGAGTCCTCGGCTAGGGTTCGAGTTCGTCTCCGGGCATGGGTGGGCCGTCGGGCGCCATGTCGAGAATGGCAAGTAGCTCTGCGGCATCGCCTGGCTGGGGCTTGCGCGAAAAGTACTTCTCCGTCACATAAGCGTCACGAACGCGTTCTGCGGCGATGGAACGGAGCCATTCTTCGAGAGAGATGCCACTGCGCGCAGCCTGATCCGATGCCGCATCAAGCAGCGGACCGGAGAGATGGACTGGGATGACGGCTTCACTCATGACGAAAACCTCTCTTTCAGGATACGTCCGGGAGTCGCGACCTGAATACCAAAATCGTTCGCGGCTGGCAGGAAGTCGGAGATGTTGTGGGTGACGATGGCTTCGGCGTGGCCGCTGACAGCGGCATCCAACACCATCTCATCTTCGGGATCGGAAAGTTGCGGCCTGACCTGATAGTAGACCTTCGGCTTTTTGACGAAGCCTGCGAAGAGCAGGAGGAAACGGTCGATCTCGGCGTCAGAGTATCCGTGAACCTGGGCGTGGACCGAGCGTTTGAGCACGGTTTCGTACTCGAAATAGAGATTCGCGGTGGCGATCACTTCGAAGCGAAGCTGAAGCGCGAGGTTCAGGAGGCGACGGCTGCCGCCGTTGGGACTGCGGAAGGCGGCGACGAGGACGGAGGTATCGAGGACGAGACGCACTGGGGAAGGGTATCGTAATTCCGACATCCTGCGACCCACAGCTCAACAGCGATACGCTTGACGTACAGAGAGGGTATGACGATGGAACCGATACATCCGGGAGAGCAGTTGGCAGAGGAGTTGCAGGAGATGGGGCTGAGTGCGGCGGCGTTTGCGCGGCAGATTCAGGTGCCGACGAACCGTGTGACGGAGATTCTGAAGGGGCGGCGGTCCATCACCGGGGATACGGCGCTGCGGCTGGCGCACTTCTTTGGGACGAGCGCGGAGTTCTGGCTGAACCTGCAGAGCCTGTATGAGATTCGAGTGGC
The DNA here is from genome assembly GCA_903970395.1 of Acidobacteriaceae bacterium. GTDB lineage: Bacteria > Acidobacteriota > Terriglobia > Terriglobales > Acidobacteriaceae > Granulicella. The sequence goes on along the minus strand of CAJCIM010000088.1, from coordinate 10,614 downwards.
GGAGAAGAAGTCGGGGAAGATGATTAAGGGGTTACCGACCATTAAGGATTTGCGGGCGGCGTAGACAGTTGTGCCCCACTCATGCGCAATAAGGCTGCGCATGAATGGGGTACGTTTGGAGTGACCACAATTACTTAATTAGCTTCTTGTAGATCGACGTGATGTTGAGCAAGGCTGAATAGCAAGCAGCCTTCTTACCCATAGTCTGCGGATTGCTACCAGCGATCTCCATGTAAGCAGTCTTCGCCGTTTCGATGAGTTCCCGATCATCGAGTTCCTTAGGCTTGGCAATCGTCCATCCGTTACCCTTCTTGCTCACGAAGACGGAAAGTGAGGCGAGGATAGGGAACAGAATGCCGTCAGGCACTTCCACGATAGAGCCGTTCTCGCGTTCAATGATACGAATCCGCGTACCCCGGAATCCCTGATGAGACTTCCAGCGCTCGTAGAGTTCGTATGCTTCAGGAGCAAGTGCGATGAAGAAGTTATACAGATCAACATCCGAACCCTTCTTCTTGCCATTGGCCGCCTCATGTACCTTACTGAAATCCTTCAAGCAGGTAGCCTTCTGGCTGTAGGTGTAGGCCTTGTTGCCGCGATCACCAATGACCGTGCCAGTTAGCATTTCATTGGGGGTCAGCGCCATAAGAACCTGAAGGAGTTTCTCCGTATCGATAAATTCGTCGGAGCGATCAGTCTCGGATTTACGGATCTTCACATCGCCTTGAAGTGCATTCTTCAGCGCCTCTTCCAAGTCGTCTAAAATACCCCGGCTGCCGGCGATAGAAATATTTTGTACGTCGTTCTGGAAGTTCCTGGCGATAGAAATTTCCGAGATCAAGTCTTCGTCAGCGGTAATGATAACTTCAAAAGTTACGTAAACTTCCGGAAAATCGTCCCCGTAACTCTCATAGCAATCTCTCAGAACACCTTGAGTTTGAGCTCCGTTGATGATCGAAGGGGAGACCAGCGACATCGTCTTCGACTTTTCGTCGAGGGAGTAATCGCGGGCAACAATAACGATGCCACCATTCAAAACACAGAAGTTTTCAGGATAGTTATCAATAGTGTCAGCGATCTTGCGATGCACCTCACCACGGCGTTTTTTCTTCTTACCCTCGGCGTCTACGAGGTATGCGCGGACATTCTCATCAGTATTCAACTGGAGAAATTCCGTAGCCAATGCACGACCAACCATCACTCGGCGACCATTGTCGGAGTCATGATCACAGCTAATATTTCTAATGGAATCGTAGGCAAGAGACAAAATCTCTTTGCCCTTCTTAAGGGTGGGGGTATTCATTCAGTTCTCCTTGCGAGACCGTCTTTTGACTGCGTTCCACTGGAACGAGTCGACAACCGTCGCTAACCATATTTGAACACAACGTACCATTCGAACACAACTTCTTACTTGATGTCGCGCCAATTATCGCCTAAGCCAACTTCGGCAACGATGGGGACGCTGAAGTCGGCGGCGGATTCCATTTCTGTCTTGACTAGCTCTTGCATCTCTTCGGCCTCGGAGGGGAGGACGTCGAAGAGGAGTTCGTCGTGGACTTGTAGGGTCATCTGCGACTTCAAGTTGCGTTGGCGCATGGCGGCGTCGATGCGGAGCATGGCTAGTTTGATGAGATCGGCGGCGGTGCCTTGCAGAGGGGTGTTGATGGCGGTGCGTTCGGCGAAGCCGCGCTGGTTGGGGTTGCGGGATTGGATGTCCGGGATGGGGCGGATGCGCCCGAAGGCCGTTTTGACGACCTGCGTGCGGCGGACTTCGTCGAGGGTGCGTTCGATGAAGGTGGCGACGCCGACGTAACGCTCGAAGTATCTTTCGATGTAGGCCTTCGCAGTTTTTTGGTCGATGCCTAGCTGGGCGCTGAGGCCGAACGGGCTGATGCCGTAGACGATGCCGAAGTTGACAGCCTTGGCGCGGGCGCGCGTTTCTTTGTCGAGCTGGTCGACAGGGATGCCGAAGACTTCAGAGGCGGTGAGGGTGTGGATGTCCTTGCCGGTGCGGTAGGCGTCGAGTAGCAAGGGGTCCTGGCTGAAGTGCGCCATGAGGCGGAGCTCGATCTGCGAGTAGTCGGCGGACATGAGCAGGTTGCCGGGGGCGGCGATGAAGGCGGCGCGGATCTCGCGGCCGGTGGCGGTGCGGATGGGGATGTTCTGCAGGTTGGGGTTGACCGACGAGAGGCGACCGGTGGCCGTGCCGACCTGGTTGAAGGTGGAGTGGATGCGGCCGTTGGTGTCGGCGAGGAGTGGGAGGGCGTCGAGGTAGGTGCCTTTGAGTTTTTGCAGCTGGCGGTGCTCGAGGACGAGAGCGGCGACTTCGTAGCCGGGGATCTCGGTTTTGAGGGCGAGATCTTCGAGGACGTCCTGCGCGGTGGAGATGGCTTTGCCCTTGCCGTACTTGATGGGCTGCGGGAGGCCCATCTTGTTGAAGAGGACGTCGCCGAGCTGCTTGGGGGAGTTGATGTTGAAGCGAGAGCCGCTGAGGGCGTAGATCTTTTCGGCGAGGTCGTCGATGGTGACAGCGAGGCGCGACGACATCGCGCGGAGGAGGTCGGGGTCGATGCGGACGCCGGTCTGCTCCATGCGGAGGAGGACGGGGACGAGTGGGAGGTCGAGGAGTTCGTAGACGTCGGTGAGAGAGCTTTGCTCATTCAAGGGGTTAGGGATTAGGGAATAGGGATTAGGGGTAATGCTGGTTGCTTCAGGGCTTTTGCTAATCCCTAATCCCTGTTCCCTAATCCCTGGCTTGTCTGCGAAGAGCATGTCGACGGTGACGGCGCCGCCGAGAGATGGGTCGTCAGCGACGATGGCTGGGGCGGTGTGGGTTTCGTTGAGTTGCTGCTTGAGCGTGGTGGCGAGGCGCGCTATGGCGGCGGCGGCTTCGGGGAGGCGTTTGGGGTCGGTGGGGTTGTCCTTTGTCGGCTGGTGTTTGAGCGCGATGGAGGTGGTGCGAGCGGCGATGTCGGGGAGTGTGTGCGAGGCGTGTGTTGGGTTGAGGAGGTAGCTTTCGAGCATGACGTCGGTGATAGGGCCGGCGAGTTGAATGCCTGAAGGTTCGAGGGCACGGAGGATGGATTTGAGGTCGTGGACCTGTTTGGGGAGCGTGGGGTCGGTGAGGGCTTCGCGGATGCTGGGGGTGTCGAGGGTGACTTCGATGGCGTGCGTTGGGGTGACGGCGAGGCCGATGGTGCAGGCGGGGTCTGCATCGTGCGAACCCACCTTAGCCGATGATGAAACTGTCGGCGAAGATGGGGCACCCATATCCGTGGCCGAGCCGAAGAGGGACATGGTTTCGGCAGGGGGTGGTTCGGGGGCATCGTCGGGGGTGGCTTCCGGGTCGGCGGATTCTTCGGCGATGATGGCGGCGGCTAGAGCGATGGCGAGGCCGCCGGTGGTCCGGGCTTCGGCGAGGAGGGCCGCGACTTCTTCTGCTGGGGGCTTGAGGTTGTAGGTGGTGGCTGCGGCGGTGAGGTCGGGGGCGAGGTCGCGGAGGAGCGAGGTGAACTCGAGCTCGGTGAAGAGGGCGCGGCAGGCGGCGTTGTCGACGGGCTGCGTGTGCATGGCGGCGAGGTCAGGCTCGATGGGCACGCTGCAGTGGATGGTGACGAGTTCTTTGGAGAGCAGGATGTTGTCACGGTTGTTGGCCAGGGATTCGCGGTAGACCTTGCGCTTGATGAGGTCGGGGTTGGCGACAGCGGCGTCCATGGCGGCTTCGACGGTGCCGAAGGTCTGGATGAGCTCGACGGAGCCTTTGTCACCGATGCCGGGGGCGCCGGGGATGTTGTCGATGGAGTCGCCGCGGAGGGCCATGACGTCGATGACGCGGGCGGGCGGGACGCCGAGGACTTCTTCGACTTTGGCGGGGTCGAGGATCAGGTTGTCCTTGGTGGGGTTGAGGATGGAGACGTGCTCGGTGACGAGCTGCATCATGTCCTTGTCTGGCGAGACGACGTAGACGTGATGGCCGAGTTTGGAGAAGTGTGATGCGAGCGTGCCGATGACGTCGTCGGCTTCGTAGCCTTCGGCGTAGACGATGGGGATGCGGAAGGCTTCGAGCGCGCGGCGGATGTAGGGCTGCTGCTGGATGAGGTCGGGTGGTGTTTCGGCGCGGTTGGCTTTGTAGCCGGCGTACTCGGTGGCTTCGAACTGCTGGGTTTTGATGTTGAATTTTTTGACGTCGGTGAGCTGCGCGGCGGTTTCGTGGCGGAGCAGTGGCGCACCGACGTCGTAGACGGCGGCGAGGTAGTCGGGTTTGAAGTCCTGCCGGAGCTTGTTGATCATGTTGACGAAGACGTAGGTGGCCGCGGTAGGCACGCCGGTGCGCGTGGTCATGGGGCGCGAGCGCTGCATGGCGTGGTAGGCGCGGAAGATGAAGGCCATCGTGTCGAGGAGGTAGATGGGCGGCTTGGCGGCGGTGCGGGGTGCGTCGGACATGATGGTTTGATGGTACGGCGCGCAGGTACGACGTGGCGAATAGAAGGGATAAGCGTGAAGATATAGTGGGAAAAGAGGTGCAGTATGAAGAAGATATTGTCGGTTTTTGTTTGCGGTGTGTTGATGTGTGGCGCAGCGGGCGCGCAGAGTTGCAAGAGCGATGCGAAGGATAAGGCAGCCGTCGTGGAGACGATGAATGCGATGTTTGCGGCGGCGGCGGTGGATGACTTCGCTAAGCTGAATGCGCTGGTTATGCCGGGGTTCTTTGCTTTCGATGGCGGCAAGCGCTATGAGAGCATGGACGCCCTGATGACAGCGGTGAAGGCGGAACAGGACCAGGGTGTGAAGCTTGTGTGGAAGGTGACCAAACCTCAGGTGACTGTCGAGTGCGATAACGCGTGGATCGCGTATCTGAATGACGGTTCAGTCCAGATGCCGGGAGCGAGCGCGCCGAAGCCGCAGCAGTGGCTGGAGTCTGCAGTGATGAAGAAGCAGGATGGGATGTGGAAGCTGGTGTTCGTCCACAGCACACGTGTTTCCATGGCTCCTGCATCTAAGTAAAGACTGCTGCGGTGCCTTGAGTGCCGGGCAGACGAATTCAGTGATGCCTATGTAATGAGCATGCAGTCGCCGTAGCTGAAAAAGCGGTAGCGAGCGGCGACTGCGTGCGCGTAGGCGGCAAGGGTCGCTTCCCTGCCTGCGAAGGCGCTGACCAGCATGATCAGCGTGGACTGCGGCAGGTGGAAGTTGGTGAGGAGGCCTTGGACGAGTTTGAACTCGTCGTTGAGGCCGGGGGATAGAAAGAGACTGGTGCTGCCGGAGTGGGGTTCCAATGGAACCCACGTCTCAGAAGCGCGATGTGGGGCACCTGCCGGTTGCGTAATGCGGGCGATGTGTTCGAGGGTGCGGGTGCTGGTGGTGCCTACGGCGATGATTCTTCTTCCATCGCGCACAGCTTTGTTGATGGCTTCGGCTGTGGCGGCTGGGAGGGTGTAGGGCTCGCTGTGGAGGCGGATGTCTTCGGTGCGGTCGACGCGGATGGGTTGGAAGGTGCCGAGGCCTACGTGCAGTGTGAGATAGGCGAGTTCGATGCCGCGGCTTTGCAGGGCTCCGAGGATTTCGGGGGTGAAGTGGAGGCCAGCGGTGGGGGCTGCGGCAGAGCCTGAAGGCGAGGGGTTGGGGATTAGGGAATAGGGATTAGGACGGGCGACTTTTGCGAAGGGTTTGGAGTAGACCGTCTGATAGCGGTTGCGGTCTTCGGGGGTGTTGGGTTGCTGCTTGTCGCGGTGGATGTAGGGCGGTAAGGGCAAGTGGCCGATGCTGTCGAGGATGGCGTGGAAGTCTTCGACGGGGGCGAAGCGGAGGGTGCGCTCACCGAAGTCGCCGGTGGCAAGGACTGTTGCCGTGAGGAGCGGTGGCTGTCCACCCACCTTAGCCGACGATGAAGCCGTCGGCGAAGATGGGGCACCCAGACTGTCATGAAAGTGGAGGGTTTCGCCGGGCTGGATTTTTTTGGCGGGTTTGACGAGAACTCGCCAGTCGTTGTGGCCGTCAGGGTTGGGGAGGTGTTCGGTGAGTAAGACTTCGATGTGGCCGCTGGGCGCGGGTGAGTTGTGTTGTGTGTTGAGGCCAGTGCGGGTGGCGAAGAGGCGTGCGGGGATAACTCGCGAGTCGTTGAGGATGAGCAGGTCGCCGGGTTGGAGCAGCGAGGGGAGGTCGGTGAAGTTGCGATCGGTGTAGGCACCGGTACGGCGGTCGAGGGTCATCATGCGGCTGGCGCCGCGCACGGCGGGTGGCTGTTGCGCGATGAGATCTTCGGGGAGGTCGTAGTTGAAGTCGGAGACGAGCATAGGGGCAGAGTGTAGAGGATAGAGCTTAGAGAAAAGCAGGTCCGTCGGCTGCGCCTCAGGATGACAGCTTCGAAACCTTTTGAGAGAGTTGGACAGCTTCGTCCAGGGCCGCCTGAACTTTTGCGAGGTCGTTGGGGGGGACGTGTTGGGGCCAGCCGAAGGTGACAGTGGAGAAGGGTTTAGGGATCATGAAGCTATCCCAGGATTTGAGTGCCCAGAAGCGTGATGGCTGCGCGTGGTAGCAGCCGATCCAGGGGGCATGGCAGAGTTCGGCGAGTTGGACGGGGCCGGGTTTTGCGATGTGTGCGGGGCCTCGGGGACCGTCGGCGGTGAAGGCACAGCGGTGGTTGGCGTTGTAGGCTTCGGCCATTTGCTTGAGGGCGGTGGCTCCGCCGCGTGAGCTGGAGCCGCGGATGGCGAGGAAGCCGAGGAGCTCGACGGTGCGGGCGATGAGTTCGCCATCGAACGAGCGCGAGATGAGGATGGCGATGCCGAGATTGCGGAAGCGGTGCGCGCAGGTCAGCATCGTTTGATGCCAGAAGGCAAAGACGACAGGGCCGGGGATGGTATGGCCGATGGGGATCGGCGGGTCTCCGGGTGCGACTGGAGCGAAGACGTCACGGTAGCGCAGCGTTGCGCCGAGCACGCGGATGAAGAGCGCGGTGAGCGGCGGGATGATCGCGAGCAGGATGCGCTGTTTGCGGGTGAAGTGCACGTGGGTTAGTGTAGCGGGTTGGAGCGGGCGGTCATGCCGCTCCAGTCAAAGCGCAGATTCTCTTCGGGAATGACAAACAGAAAAGACCGTTAGCTGTACTTGAGCCAGCGCATGATCTCCGGCAGGTTGGGCTTTTTGCCGTACATGAGGATGCCGACGCGGTAGATGCGCGAGCTGATCCAGAGGACGGCGTAGATGGTGACGAGAATGAGGCCGATGGAGAGGGCGATCTCCCACGGCTGCGGCATCGCGATGGAGATGCGGAAGTTCATTAGCAACGGCGCGCAGAAGGGGATCTGCGAGACGATGCGCGCGAGCAGCGAGTTGGGGCTGGTGATGAGAACCGGCAGCATGCCCATGCTGAGGAAGAGCGGCATCATGAGGAACATGTTGAGCTGCTGCAGCTCCTGCTCCGAGTTGGTCATGGCGCCGAGCGCGGCGGCGACCGAGGAGTAGAGCGCATAGCCGAGAGCGAAGTAGATGATGAAGAAGATGATCTGCGTGGCGCTGATGGTGATACCGCTCATGGCGCCGGCTTGCGCGGCGAAGAGGAGTGCGGCAGCCATCCAGATGCCAACCTGCGTGAGGCCGACAGAGCCCACGCCGAGGATCTTGCCGGCGAGGAGCTCGTCGGGCTGGATGCTGGCGAGCAGGACCTCGAAGACGCGCGAGGTCTTTTCTTCAATGATGGAGCGCGCGACGTTCATGCCATAGAGCAGCACAACCATGTACATGAGGAAGAAGAGCGTGTACGCGACGAAGAAGGACTGTTTGGAGTTGGTGTGCTTGCCGTTGGCTCCGATGACGTTGACGGTGACCGGGTCCATGAGCGCTTTGGCTTCGTCGGCGGGGACGTTGTGCGCGGCGAGGTACTCGCGCATGAGGACGGTGTGGAGCGCCGACTGGATTGAGTCGCTGGTGGCGATGTCGGCGGAGGAGCGAGGCTTGAAGTCGAAGTTGGGGCGGTGCGATGCGCCATCGGCGACGGGCGATTGCGTAATGACGAGGTAGCCGTCGAGCTGCTTGTTGGCGATGGCCTGGTCGAGCGGGGTGGTGTCGCCAGGAGGCACGAGATCAACGGTCATGCTGGTGTCATCGCCGTGTTCGAGTTCGTGCTTGAGGTCCTGCGCGGGCTGTGGCTGCGCGGAGACGATGGCGATGTGCGCGGTGGTCTTGCTTTTGGAGGCGATGGCTGCGACGCCGAAGATGCCGCCGCCCATGAGCGCGGGGATGAGCACTGTGGAGATGATGAAGGCCTTGGTGCGGATGCGCTCAGTGTATTCGCGCTTGGCGATGAGCCAGATGTTGTGCGGGTTAGCCATCGACGGTTACTCCTTCAGCCGCGGCTTCGCCGAAGCTGGCGCGGACTTGTTCGATGAAGATGTCTTCGATGGTAGGTTCGACGACCTCGAAGCGGGTGATCTGCGTGCCACGGGCGATGGCTTCGGCGAGCAGAGACTGCGCGGCGGCTTCGTCCGTGAGTTGCAGCTCGGCGCCGCCGGCGTGGAGCTTGGCCTCAACGACAGCCGGGTTGCGGAGGAAGCTGTCGTCGCCGGTGTAGGCGATGTGCACGCGGTTGCGTGGGTAGCGCGATTTGACCTCACGCATGGAGCCGGAGAGGAGCAGCTTGCCGCGCGAGATGAGCGCGATGGCGTCGCACATGCGCTCGACCTGGTCCATACGGTGCGTGGAGAAGAGGACGGCCTTGCCGTTGCGGCGGAGGTCGACGAGGGTTTCCATGAGGAGCGCGCCGTTGACGGGGTCGAGGCCGCTCATGGGCTCGTCCATGATGATGAGCTCGGGTTCGTGGAGCAGAGCGGCGATGAACTGGATCTTTTGCTGCATGCCCTTGGAGAGCTCTTCTGTCTTTTTATCGATGGCCTCGGTGATCTGCAGGCGTTCGCACCAGGAGAGTGCGCGTTGGCGAGCAACGGTTTCCGTGAGGCCGTGGAGTTGGCCGAGGAAGATGAGCTGGTCGATGACCTTCATCTTCTTGTAGAGCCCACGCTCCTCCGGCAGATAGCCAATGCGATGCAGCAGGCTGCGGCTGAATGGCTGGCCGAAGAGGCTCACCGTGCCGGAGTCGGGGACGGTCATGCCGATCATCATGCGGATGGAGCTGGTTTTGCCCGAGCCGTTGGGGCCGAGGAGGCCGAACATGGTACCGGGTTCGATGGACAGAGTGAGGCCTTCGACCGCGACCTTGGTGTCATAGACCTTGCGGATGTTCTGGAGAGAGACGATGGCCATGCTATGGGTAGTTTAGCAGTGGGAATACGGGGTGTGGTGAGGGCAGAAGCGAAGGACAACGCCAAGAGCGCTAAGGACGCAAAGGATTGGCAAAGGAAGAACAAAGGCGCGTCCTGAGGACGCGCCTTTGCGGTGATGCTATTTCCCGAGGAGGGGTTACTTGGTATCGTCGCCGGCTGCGGCGTTGGACTCTTCGAGCTGCTTCTGGAGTTCTTCGCGGCGCTTGGCCTTGGCGGCTTCGCGCTTGGATGCCTTCTCGCTGAGCTCCTGCTCGGCGTCGAGGAGTTCGATGAAAGCCATCTCTGAGCTGTCGCCCTTGCGGACGCCGGTGCGGACGATGCGGCTGTAGCCGCCGGGGCGCGTGGTGTAGCGCGGAGCGACGACGGCGAAGAGGCGGTCGACGGACTCAGGCGTCATGAGGTAGGCGAGGGCCTGACGGCGTGCGTGGACGCTGCCGTTCTTGCCGAGGGTGATCATCTTCTCGACGATGGGCCGCGTGGCCTTGGCCTTGGTAATGGTGGTGTGGACGCGGTCGTTGAGGATGATGGAGGTGACGAGGTTGCGCAGAAGCGCGCGACGGTGGCTGGTGTTGCGGCCTAGTTTAAAGCCGCCATTACGATGACGCATGATAAGTCTCCTTCGGTCCAGCTTTTGCTGTCGACCGGAACTGCGTTCGAGGGATTAGGGATTAGGGATTAGGGATTAGGAAAGGCGGCACCTTCGTATATCAGAGGTTGCGAAGAATACCTGCCATCAATCTGCCCACTTCGTTCGATAGCCCCTCGGCAGTATCGAGCAATTGTGAACTTCCAAATCCCAACTCCCGCGCAATGATTAATTGCGTTTGTACCTCTGAGTTGGAGCCGCGTGCCATTCCCAGGAACTGCTTATATTCGCCTGTGGAAGAGCGAGCGTAACCTTCTGCAATGTTGCTTGCAACCGAGACTGCGGCACGCCGCAATTGGCTGCTGAGACCGTAGGTTTCTTCTTTAGGGAAGCCTGCGGTGTACTTGTAGACGGCAACTGTCATTTGAATCGAGCGCTGCCAAGCTATCAAATCTTTATATGAATCGCCCATTTCCGTACCGCTCCTCTGGAAAGTGGCGGGAACAGAGAGTAGGTTTCTAATCCCTAATCCCTGCTCCCTAATCCCTGCAATTAGAAGTTTTCGGGCTCGTTGATGAGGTCGAGATCGTCGTCCTCGTCTTCGTCCTCGTCGTCGAAGCTGCCGTAGCTGGCGGCGAGCGTGGCGGCGGGGAGAACCGACGTGGGTCCCGGAACCGGGTTGCCCTGCTCGTCGATCTTCATGCCGAGCGAGAGGCCCATCTGCGCGAGGATTTCCTTGATCTCGTTCAG
>CAJCIM010000087.1 GCA_903970395.1 Acidobacteriaceae bacterium | reverse complement strand
CCGGAGATCATGATGACTTCCGGAGGGTTGGATGGTTCGGCGTCGTTGGCGCGGAGCTGGTCGCCGCGGATGGCGGCGAGAAGATCGAGGCCGTCGGGTTCGCGATTAGGGCCGGTGCCTGGGTCGGAGAGCCAGATGTCGAGCAGGACGGCCTGATAGTCGGCGTCGCGGAGAAGCTCGAGGGCCTCGGCTGCAGTGGCGGCCGTGGTGACGGCGTAGTCCTCTTCGCGGAGGATGGCTTCGAGAGAGTCGCGGATGTCAGCTTCGTCGTCGACGATGAGGATGTGAGTCATAAGACAGAACGTAGAGCGTAGAGGATAGAGAAGGCAAAGGTGTGACGTTGCTAGGTGCTTGTGGTGAGATGCGGCGTGGGGGTTGGAAAGTCTGTGTCAGAGGCGGAATCTGCGGATGCGGTGCGTAGTTCGAGGATAAAGCGGGCACCGGTGGGGAGGTTCTTTTCGGCGCGGATGTTGCCCTGGTGCTCCTGCACGATTTTGGCGGCGATGGAGAGTCCGAGGCCGGTGCCGCGCTGCTTGGTGGAGAAGTAAGGGAGGAAGAGGCGCTCGCGCATGGCGTCGGTGAGACCTGGGCCGGTGTCGGCGACGGTGAGCTCGACCATGTTGTTGGGTAGCAGGCGTGTGGTGACGTGGAGCTCGCGGAGGAGCGAGTCCTGCATGGCCTCGGCTGCGTTGTCGATGAGGTTGGAGAGAGCGCGTTTGAGGGCTTCGGGGTCTGCGAGGATGAGAGGCAGGCGCGGCGTCAGACTGGTGACGACGCGGATGCTGCCGAGACGGCCGGCGAAGAGCGCGAGCGCGTTTTCGACGATGGCGTTGAGGTCGGCGGGGCGTGGGCGCGCGGTGGGGAACTCGGCCAGTGCGGAGAACTGGTCGACGAGTGCGCGCATGGTCTCGACGGAGGACGAGATGACTTCGCTGCAGCGCTGGATGACAGCGGGCGAAGGGGATTGCAGATCGTGTTCGTTGAGCAGGGTGTTGAGGCGCGGGATGTGGCGCTGGATGAGCTCGGCGTTGAGCGAGATGGGGGTGAGCGGGTTTTTGATCTCGTGTGCGACGCGGCGGGCGACTTCTTTCCAGGCGGACTGCTTCTGCGCGCGGAGGAGCTCGGTTGCGTCCTCAATGACGAGCACGTAGCCGAGGTGAAGGCGGTCCGGTGCTGAGCCGACCTCAAGTAGAGCGGCGGTGGCGGAGAGGTTCTGGATGCCGGAGGGTGAAGGCAGCTCCATCTCAGCTGAAGCCGAGCCCATGCGGTGGGCGCGGCGCAGAAGGCGGTCGAGGGTCTCTGGAACCTCGGCAGCGATGTCGGAGGGGAAGGCATCGGCGAGAGCGAGGCCGACGAAGTGTTTTTGCCCGCCGGGGTCGAGTAGCTCAGAGAACGCGCGGTTGATGAGGACGATGTGGCGGTCGGCGGAGAGTGTGACGACGCCGTTGGGGATGGTTTCGATGATGGTTTCGAGTTCGGTGCGGCGCTGCTGGAGGGCGTAGTTGAGCTCGGAGAGCTGGAGTGTGGAACGTGTAGCGGTGTCGCGCGCTGAGTCGAGGTCGGCGGCCATGGCGTTGAAGCTGGTGACGAGCTCGCCGAGTTCCTCGGTGGCGGAGTGCTGGACGCGGTGAGCGTAGTTGCCGGCGGCGATGGCTTCCATGGCGTCGGCGAGGGATTCGATGGGGCGTGTGACCTGCTTGCTGAGGTGCAGCGCGAGCCAGCAGATGGCGAAGAGTGCGAGGCCGGTGGTGAGCAGCAGCAGCACCATGTAGAGAGCGCGGATCTGGCGGCGTTCACGGAAGAGAATCCAGTAGGCGTCGGCGGAACTGCGGAGACGGACGGAGGCGGCGGTGATGCCGGCGGGGATGGGCAGGCCGACGACGACGATGCCGCCCTGTTTGAGGCCGGCGGTGGCGAGGGTGTAGTCCGTGCCGGAGATGTTGTAGAAGGGGTCGTCGGAGCGTTGTGCGGCCTGGAGGATGGTCTGCTGAAGGGGGCCGCGAAGTGGCGTCTCATCGAGTGCGGGCGGGTTGTCGGGGCTTTCGTCGAGCGAGCTCTCGGGTGGCTGCAGGCTGCGGACCTCAACGGGTGCGGAGGTGTTGGGGACGTGCAGCGAGGCGACGGGGACGCCGTCGCGGTAGATGAGAGCGAAGCCGCCCTGGAGACTGAGTTCGTGCGCCTGGAGGATGTGCTGGACGTTGTCTACGGTTTTGAGCGTGGGTGTGGGGGTGGCGGCGATGGGCGAGTCGGCGAGTTGCGTGGCGATGGTGCCGGCTTCGGCGCGGGCGTTGGCGGAGGCGTAACGGAAGAGCTCAGATGCGGTGCGGGTAGCGTCATCGCGCATCTGGGTGACGGGCTGCGAGAACCAGCGGTCGACGGCGCGGTTCATCAGCAGATAGCTGAAGGCGAACATGAAGACTAGGGGAACGAGGGAGACCAGGACAGCTCCCCATAGCATGCGGGTGCGGAGGCGTGTGCCGAGGACGCGGCTGCGCTGGTCAGCGTAGAGCTTGAGGACGTTGCGGACGAGCAGAACGAGGACGCCGACGAAGAGCAGAAAGGCCAGCACCGAGAGCGCGATGAAGACCAGCGTCTGGATGGGCGAGGCAGGGTTAAGGAAGGTGAGGTTGAAGGCGTTGAGCGTGGCGAGCGCGAGGAAGAGCACCAGCAAGCTGATACCGAGGGAGAGGACGAGATTTCCACGGCGGCTGGAGCCTTGTGCCATGGAGAGAAGTTTACTCGTTTGGGGGCTGGTGCGCGGAGAGAGTCGTTATCCCACTCATGTCGCGGTGGTGCAGCGCTATGGGTGGGGCACCCGATATTTTTACGCACCTAGTTATTGCGTGACCATCCCGATGGTACGGAGCCACGTTTCCACCAACTGCGGCCATGCTGTGATGGGAAATTTTGTGGGTCGCAGGCCAAATGCGTGACCACCTTGTGCGTACAGGTGCATTTCCACGGGAACACCGGCATTTTGAAGCGCGATGTAATACACCAGCGATTGCTTGACGCCATCTACGTGATCGTCTTCGGCTTGCAAAAGAAAGGTGGGTGGCGTTTTGGCAGTAACGGGAACTTCCGGATTCAGTTCAAATGCCTTCGTCGTGTTTTCCAGCATGTGTCCTGGATACAGCGCCACAGCGAAATCCGGACGACAGCTGACTTTGTCGGCAGCGTCGACGGGCGCGTAGGCACGCTGCGCGAAGTGGGTGCTGATGTTGGCCACCATGTGTCCGCCTGCCGAAAATCCGAGCACGCCGATTTTGTGCGGATCGATGTGCCACTCCGCTGCGTGGAAACGTACCAGTCCCACCGTCCTTTGTGCATCTTCCAAAGCTGTAGGCGCTTTGGGATGAATGTTGCACTTGCAATCATCGTGGTAAGCAGGGCCCGAATCCGGCACGCGATATTTCAGAAGCACGCAGGTCATCCCGCGCGAGACAAGCCAGTCGCAGACCTCCGTGCCTTCAAGGTCGATGGCCAGAATGGAGTAGCCTCCGCCGGGGAACACCACCATCGCAACGCCCGTGTTCTTGACCGTTGGCGAATAGACCGTCATGGTTGGCTGTGAGACGTTGCGGATCGCCGTTGACCGCTTGCCGCCGATTAACTCTGTTGGTCCGGAGAGCTCCATCGTTTCCGGTCCTGTCTTGGGCTGCGCATCTGGGATAATGCCAGGCCAGATGGGGATTTGCTTGTGTTCTGTTGATGGCTGCCACACGTTTTTTTGCGCGCTTAGAGAGGCAAGCGTGGTCGCGAGACAGAATGTCAACAAAGTGAGAGCACGAGTGGAAGACGTCATGACATTGCTCCGGAGGCAGGATAGAGCAAGAAGTATTGGCATGGGAGGTTCGCAGCGCAAAAGAACCGGCTGCGTCCGGTGATAGGAACGCAGCCGCTTTTTTGGAAATGGATCCGATGTGGATTTATTACGGGTGGACGTGGCTGATCGGCTTGTAGTCGCGGTCCTGTGCCTGGGCCACGGCGCGGTAGGTGAGGAAGCCGTTGAAGGTGTTGACGCCCTCTGAGATGCTGGCGTCCTCGCGAATAGCGACGTTGGCACCGAGCTTGGCGATCTTCATCACGTAGGGGAAGGTGGCGTTGGTGAGCGCGAGGGTGCTGGTGTTGGGCACCGCTGCAGGCATGTTCGTGACGCAGTAGTGGACGACGCCGTTGACCTCGTAGATGGGGTCGGAGTGCGTGGTGGGGCGGGCGGTTTCGATGCAGCCGCCCTGGTCGATGGCGACGTCGACGATGACCGAACCCTTCTTCATCTTGCCGACCATGGCGCGGGTGACGATCTTGGGTGCGGCCGCTCCGGGGATGAGGACGCCGCCGATGAGCAGGTCGGCCTCGCGTGCGGCGTGCTCGATGTTATGGGTGTTGGAGGCGACGGTGAAGACACGGCCGTTGAAGATATCGTCAAGCTCGCGGAGGCGGTTGAGGTTGAGGTCGAGGATGGTGACCTTCGCGCCGGTGCCGAGGGCGATCTTGGCGGCGTTGGTGCCGACGATGCCGCCGCCGATGATGCAGACGTTGCCGGGCGGAACGCCGGGGACGCCGCCGAGCAGGAGGCCGCGGCCGCCATTTTCCTTCTCAAGACAGTGCGCGCCTACCTGAACGGAGAGACGTCCTGCGACCTCCGACATGGGCGTGAGCAGAGGTAGCGTGCCTGCCTTGTCGCGGACGGTTTCGTAGGCGATGCCGGTGACGCGCTTGTCGATAAGGGCGTCTGTGAGTTCGCGTAGCGGAGCGAGGTGCAGATAGGTGAAGAGCACGAGGCCGGGGCGGAAGTGGTAGTACTCCGCCGGGATGGGTTCCTTGACCTTGACGACCATGTCGGCGGTGGCCCAGACGTGATAGGCCTCGCCGACGATCTCGGCGCCGACGGCCTGATACTCATCGTCGGGGAAGGAAGAGAGTGCGCCTGCGTCGTGTTCGACGAGGACTTTATGGCCTGCTTCCACAAGCGCGCGGGCGCCGGCCGGCGTGATGCCGACACGGCTTTCATGGTCTTTGAGCTCTTTGGGGACACCGATAATCATTACG
>CAJCIM010000086.1 GCA_903970395.1 Acidobacteriaceae bacterium | reverse complement strand
CGATCAAGCAAAAGGCAAGAGTCAGCGCACTCGCGGACCAGGTTGAATGAGGCAACCCGACATGAAACGCTTCGCCAAGCTTACGTCGATAGCCGTCGCGCTGGCGTTTGCAACAATGTTATGCGTTCTTGACTTCGCGGTGGGGGATGAAGCGTCCTCGCGCGACATCCCGGCCTCGGCGAGGTCGAGCAATAATTGACCACTGAAGATGAGCCCGCCGGTGGACTCCATGTTCTTCAGCATGCGCGCAGGATAGACAAACATCGTCTCGATGAGCCCCGCCGTCTTGTGCAGCAGGTAGTCGGCAAGGATGGTCGAGTCGGGCAGGATGACGCGCTCGGCGGAGGAGTGCGAGATGTCACGCTCGTGCCACAGGGCCACGTCTTCGAGCGCGACTTGAGCATTTCCCCTCACGACCCTTGCCAACCCGCAGATGTTCTCGCAGGTGATGGGGTTGCGCTTGTGGGGCATGGCGCTCGAACCCTTCTGGCCGGGGGAGAAGAACTCTTCGGCTTCGCGAACCTCGGTGCGCTGGAGGTGGCGGATCTCGAGGCCGATCTTGTCGAGAGTGGAGGCCATGACTGCCAGGGTGGTGATGTAGGCGGCGTGGCGGTCGCGCTGCAAGACCTGTGTGGAGATCAGGGCCGGTGTTAAATTTAAGTCGGCCAGGATGGCCGCTTCGTGCTCGGGTTTGAGCTTGCCGAAGGCACCGACCGCGCCGGAGAGCTTGCCGACGCGAAGGTCTTCAGCAGCAGCATTGAAACGCTTCAGGTTACGACCCATCTCCGAGTACCAGAGGAGGAGTTTGGCGCCGAAGGTGGTGGGCTCGGCGTGTACTCCGTGGGTTCTGCCGATGGTGGGAGTGTGTTGAAACTCAATTGCGCGCTTGCGTAAAATGTCGCGAAGCCTCACAATTCCTACACGAATCAATTCAGAGGCTTGCGTTATGGCTAGCGCCTGCGCCGTGTCGACGACATCGGTGGAGGTAAGGCCATAGTGGAGCCACCGCGCTTCGGGCCCAACGGCCTCGGCGACGGCAGTGGTGAAGGCGAGCACGTCATGCCGGGTCTCCGCTTCGATCTGGTGTATGCGCTCGATCGTGAAGGAGGCTTTCTGTTGCAGCACGTCCGCGGCAGAAGTGGGTACGACACCCGCACGGGCGAGTGCAGCCGTCGCGGCGAGTTCAACGCGGAGCCAGTTGTTGAACTTCTGCTGCTCTGACCAGATGGCGGCCATAGCGGGCCGGGTGTAACGAGCGATCATGCGAACTCCGTTGAGAATTTCAGGGGGCGTATTAGAGATAGAGACAAAAATCGGGCGTAGAGGAACAAAAACTTACTGCCAGCAGAGCCGAGTCAGTAGTAGTGTAGCTAGTTCGCGACTGTGAAAGACGCATCCGAGACTGCGCCTGCGATTGTCGGGATGCGATATAATGAGAGGGATGTGATAACCATGACGATGAACGGAGTGTCAGCACGAGATGAACGGTTGAAGAGCCTGGCGGCGTTTCGCTATGAGATGCGGCGTTTTTTGAGTTTTAGCGAGGCGGCGTCGGAGCGGTACGGAATCGCGACGCAGCAGTACCAGTTGATGCAGGTGATTGCCGCGATGGAAGAGGGCAAGGATGCGTCGATCAGCTACCTGGCGGACCGCATGGTGCTAAAGCACAACAGCATGGTTGAGCTTGTGGACCGCGCGGAGCGTGCAGGGCTGGTGAAGCGGGAGCACGATGAGCGCGACCTGCGCCGCTCGCTGGTGCGTTTGACGCCGGAGGGGAAGTCGATTCTGGACAAACTTGTGGCGGAGCACATGGCAGAGCTGTCGCCGAGGTGTGAGCCGCTGATTGAAGCGTTGCGCAATCTGCAGCACCTGGCGGTGCAGGCGGAGCAGAACGGATAGATTGAGTTGCCGTTCGCGACGACGCGGGCGGCGTGAAAAGAGGGCGATGGAAGCGGGCAGTAAACTTCGCGACTATTCGGCGGACAGCCGGATTCTTTATACGAGCGCCTTGGCGGCAGGGCTGGGCGCGATCAGCGCGGTAGCGGCGTGGGTGTTGCTGGAACTGATCGCGCTGTGTACAAACCTGTTCTACTTCCACACGTGGAGCTTTGCCGAACGTGACCCGTGGCAGGCGAAGCAGCACTGGTGGCTGGTGCTTGCTCCAGTGGCCGGCGGGCTGATTGTAGGCCTGATGGCGCGGTATCTTTCGCCGCGCGTGCGTGGGCATGGTATGCCTGAGGCCGTGGAGACGATCGTCTTCGGCAAGGGCAAGGTGCAGCCGCGCGTGGCGGTGCTGAAGCCGCTGGCGACAGCGATCTCGATTGGGTCGGGTGGGCCGTTCGGGGCTGAAGGCCCGGTGATCATTACGGGCGGTGCGATAGGCAGCGTTGTGGGACAGCTGCTGCCGTTGAGCGACTCCGAACGCACGGTGTTGATGGTGGCGGGTGCTTCGGCGGGCATGGCGGCGACGTTCAACTGTCCGATGAGTGCGACCCTGCTGGCGGTAGAGATTCTGCTGTTCGAGTGGAGGCCACGGTCGCTAGTGCCGGTGGCGATTGCGTGCGTGACGGCGGGTGCAGTGCGGCGATTGCTGCTGGGACCGAACTCGATCTTCCAGATGGCAGAGACGGGTGCGCCGATCTACCACTCGGCGATGCTGGGTGCGCTGGTGCTGGGGATTGTGGCGGCGTTTGCGGCGGCCGGGCTGAGCAAGGCGATCCACTGGGTGGAGTCGATGTTCGAGAAGATTCCGATTCACTGGATGTGGTATCCGGCGATTGGCGGGCTAGGCGTCGGGATTGGCGGGTTGATCTTTCCGCGGGCGCTGGGCGTGGGCTACAG
>CAJCIM010000085.1 GCA_903970395.1 Acidobacteriaceae bacterium | reverse complement strand
ATCAAAACTACATCTTCTCTTTCCCCACTAGCTAAACTAGAAGTAGGGGAGATATTTCTCCGCGCCCTTGCCTTTGCGTACTTTGCATTTGCTTTTCTGAACACCTCGGGGATCAGACCTGCACAAGTCCACCCCTAAACCGCATTTCTTCAGGACTTTGGATCAAAAAATACCCCAGGGGAGGCCCCGGCTACTGGTTCACGCCGCTTGCCAGGATCCCACCGTCCACCGCTAACACCTGCCCTGTCGTGAACGACGCCGCATCCGACGCCAGATACACCGCCGCACCCACAACCTCATCTGCGCCGCCGAAGCGCTTCATCGGCGTACGCATCAGCAGCTCCTGCCCGCGCTGGGTCTCGATGATCTTCCGGTTCAGCTCCGTAGGAATAATCCCCGGAGCAATAGCATTCACGCACACCCCAAACGGAGCCCACTCCACCGCCAGCGACCGCGTCAGCGCAGCGACCGCAGCCTTGCTCGCACCATATGCAGCGACCTCATAGAAAGCCACAAACGAAGCCAGCGACGCGATATTCACAATGCGCCCATACTGCTGCTCCAGCATCACCTTGCCAAAGATCTGGCACGCGCGCAGCGTTCCCGTAAGGTTCACCTCCATGATCGCCTCCCACGTCTCCTCAGGAAACGTCAACGTAGGCTGCTTGCTGGTAATTCCAGCGGAGTTCACCAGGATGTCCACACGCCCAAACCGCGCCATCACCGCCACACACAGCGCCTCCAGCGAAGCGCGATCCGCCACATCGGACAGCACACGCAGACTCTCGCGCCCCAGCGCCTCAATCTCGGCAGCTACTTCATCCACCTTGCTCTGCGACCGCGAACTCGCCACTACATCCGCTCCGGCCTCCGCCAAACCCAGCGCAATCGCACGCCCAATGCCGGACGTTCCACCTACAACAACAGCGATCTTCCCATCCAACTGCTTCATCACGACCTCATCACTCGCAACTACCAATCCGTCATCGTGCCATCCAGCTTGCGCGCCACCGGCAGATACGCTCGCTGATACGGATACTGACTCACCAACGCCTCGTCAATCTCCACACCAAGTCCCGGCGCATCGCCCGGATACATATACCCAGCGTTGAAGCTGTACTCATGCGGAAACACGCGGTCCGTCAGCTCCGAGTGATGCATATGCTCCTGAATCCCGAAGTTGTGGATAGCCAACCCAAAGTGCAGCGCCGCCGCCATCGTGATCGGCGACAGGTCAGTCGCTCCATGAAATCCCGTCTTCACCTGATACAGCGCCGCAAAGTCAGCCGTCTTCTTCAGGTGCGTGATTCCGCCGCCATGCACAATCGTCATGCGGATGTAATCGATCCACTGCTTGCGGATCAGATCATGCGCATCCCAAACCGAGTTGAACACCTCACCCGTAGCAATCGGAGTCGTCGTATGCTGCCGTATCAGCGCAAACCCTTCCTGCAACTCCGCAGGAGTAGGATCTTCCATCCAGAACAGGTGATACGGTTCCAGCGACTTGCCCAGTCGCGCCGCCTCAATCGGCGTCAGCCGATGATGCACATCATGCAGCAGATGCACATCGTGACCAACCTCCGCGCGCAGCCGCTCAAAGAGGCCAGGCACAAAGTTCAGGTAGCGCTCCGTCGACCAAACATCCTCGCTCGGCAACCCGCGTTCAGCAGGCTCATACGGTTTGCCGCCCTTCGGCACTCCATAGCTGCTCGCCACACCCGGTACCGCGCACTGCGCTCTCACCGCAAGATACCCGGCATCCATGTATCTGCGCACAGACGCAACCGTCTCATCCACCGTCTTGCCGTTCGCATGCGTATACACCAATACGCCCTGCCGGCTCTTGCCGCCCAGCAGGTTGTACACCGGAGTCTTCAGCGCCTTGCCCTTGATGTCCCATAAAGCCACATCCACCGCGGCGATGGCGCTCATTGTCACCGGCCCCCGCCGCCAGTACGCTCCACGATACAGATACTGCCAGATGTCCTCGATGTCAAACGGATCGCGCCCAATCAGACAAGGGATCACATGCTCACTCAGATAGCTCGCCACCGCCATCTCACGCCCATTCAGCGTGCCGTCGCCGAGCCCATAAATCCCCTCATCGGTCTCGATCTTCAGCGTGACGAAGTTTCTGTCAGGCGAGCACACAATCACCCGCGCATCGACGATCTTCATAGCCTGCCTCCCACACCTGCCGGCACAATCTCAATGTAGTCCACCGGAGCGGGCTCCTTGCCATTCGGCACCCCACGCAGCAACAGCTCATCACCCGGCTTCAAGGCAATCCGCTCTGGCACGGTATACCGCGTCGCCGTATGCCCATCGAGCTTCGAACTGGGAAGCATCATATCTGCCTTCCACGTCGCAATCTGCTTGCCATTCAGCATTAGCTGATACGTCGATGCACCATCGTCCAGATCGAAGTACTGCAGCGAAATTCTGTATTCACTAGCCGGACGCGTCAGCTTCGCACTCAGCGTGCAGTTCTCCGCATCCTCACACACTACAGCCTTTCCACCCGATGCAGTCTCCCACGGCGTCACATCCACTGCCTTGTATCCAGTCGCCACCATCGACTCAGCCTCAATCCGATTCGGATAGTGCCCTACGCGTCCCTTCGCATCCGCAATCCCAGACATCTTCAGGAACCACTCGCTCACCGCATCGCGCCACACAACTGCATGCCCAGCCTGATACGTAAACAATGCGAGAACCTTCTCATATCGCTCATCATCCACCAACCCATGCAGCGTCTTCCACTCCGGCACATACCTTGCCGCAATCGCCGCACCTTCATAGTGCGAGTCATATACATGCTGAATCACCGTCTTGCCCGAGTGCAACACATGCGTATACGGCACATGATGCATAAACAGCAGCAGCTCATCCGGACACGTCGACAGCGACTCATACGTAGCCGCAAGCTCCTGCGGATACTGCCCAATGTATCCAGTCCCAGTCGCAACGGTGCGATCCATCCCGATACCGTCATGGTCCGCACGAATCCACTGTCCCCAGCCATTCCGCTCAGCAGACTCAATCCCTGGCCCATAGTGGATACCGATAATATCCGTCAGCGTGCCGAGCCCCAACGGCCCGGTGTAGTCTTCATACGCTCTCCACGACTCCAACTGCATCGCCTCAATCGTGCGATCCACACGCGCATCATTGCCCCACGTCAACCGCGTCCACGCATCGATAATCTCTTCCGAACTCAGGTCCGGATTCCACGCCAGCTTGCCGTAGCCATAGAGGTTCGCCATCGCCATCGGATGATGCAGCCAGTTGTCCTCCAGCCCCACATTCACCACCGACACAAACCCGCCCAGAGGCCGATGAAAACTCTTCCCTTCCACGATCTCCTTCACTGGAGTTGAAGCATTGTTCGCACGCATATCCGTATCCAGAGCCGACTTCCACATCCGCACCAGAAACACCATGTGCCTCTGCTGCCCGGTGTACTCCTGCGCGGTCTGCACCTCAATCGCCTCATTGGTATGCTGCAACGCCGCAAACAGCGGACTCACCGGCTCGCGCACCTGGAAGTCGATCGGTCCATGCTTCACTTGCACGACGACGTTCTCGTCGAACTTCCCATCCAGCGCGCGAAAGTTGTCATACCCCGCTCGCGCTCTATCAGCCTTCAGGTTGTGCCAATCCAGATGGTGGTCATACACAAACCCGCGATACATCACGATCCCATGATGCGGAGCCAACGCCTTCGCCAGCACATTCGCAGCCTCAGCCGGCGTGCGCCCATACTGCGAAGGCCCTGCGCGCCCCTCCGAATCCGCCTTCACCGTAAACCCCGCAAAGTCTGGAATCAGCGCATACACTGCATCCACTCGCTTCTGCCACCAAGCTGCGACATGCGGATCCAGCGGATCAAACGTATCCAACCCACCGATCACCTTCGGCGACGAAAGATCGACAGACAACGCCATGCGCACGCCCCATGGCCGCAACGCATCAGCAATCCGGGCCAACTCGTGCAGGTGCTCATCATCCAGCGTGTGCAGATCTGCGTTCACGTTATTTACGTTCAATCCGTTGATGCCAACCGACGCCAGCAATCGGCCGTACTCACCAACGCGCGTCAGGTCACCACGAACATGCCCGCCATCAAAAAAGATCGACCGCCCCGCATAGCCGCGCTCAATGGAGCCGTCAAAATTGTCCCACTGGTCAACCCACCGCACCGGCGCGGATGGCGACTCTACATCATCCTGGAGTGGCTTCTCCTCCGCCACCATCTCCAACACATGAAACATCCCATATAATTCGCCGCGTTCATCGGCACCTGAGATGATCCAATACCCACGCCCTCCGCGCATCAGATGCCGCACAACAAATCCATCACCCGCAACACCACTCGGCGGAGTCCATCCGGGCAATGCTGTCTCCACCTCAGCAAACGTGCCCAGTACAAACGCATTGCGCGAAGGATCTGCGCGCTCTACAAAGTCACGCTCCAGCATCGAGTGCAGCCCACGTATCAACTCGTTCCGCGCGCTCTCCCCAACACCACCGTGCGTAAGTGCAACAACGCCGTCCGGCAGGTCGCGATACATCTCACGCGCCTGCGTAGGGAGTGGACTGTACCGCAACCACGCATCCTCGCCTGTCTCCGCACATGCGCTCGCGGCTCCGCATAGCAGCAGCACGCCCAGCGGAAGCGCGCTTCGCATCACCGTGGCATCTCCCGGTGACCCTCAATGCTGAAACTCATTGACACACTTGCTGTTGCCGCATCGCTACGTGTCTCACCACTACCAGCCGTAGGCTGCGCTCCACCCAACGTAAGCGTGTAGCGGCCCGCTTCGACGGCGCGCTCGCCCTTATCATCCACCAGCGACAACGTCCGTGGATCGAGCGCAAACGTAAGGTGCCGCGTCTCACCCGGAGCCAGGTGCACGCGCGTAAACCCTGCAAGCTCCACGCTCGGCGACACGCTCGTCTGCGGCGGAGTCAAATACACCTCCGCAACCTCGTCACCTGCACGAGCCCCCGTATTCTTCACGTCGGCTTCCACCGTCAACGTATCGCCAGCAGTCAACGTGCTTGTGGAAAGATGCAGATGCGAATAAGCAAAGCTCGTGTAGCTCAGCCCATAACCGAAGCCATAGAGCGGCTTGCCCTTGAAGTACCGGTATGTCCGTCCCTTCATCGAATAGTCCGCGAACGGCGGCAACTGATCGTCCGACGCATAGAATGTGATCGGCAACCGCCCTGCCGGATCGTTCTTGCCCAGCAGCGTATCAGCGATCGCCTCTCCACCAGCCTCGCCCGGATACCATGACTCAACGATCGCCTTCGCATGCTCCTGCGCCCAATTCACCGCGAGCGCGCTGCCGTTCATCAGCACCACGACCAGCGGCTTGCCTGTCGCGGCCACAGCCTCCAGCATCTTCTGCTGCGCCTCCGGCAGCTTGATGCTTGTGCGGTCGCCGCCAGCAAAGCCATCCACCTTCAGCGGCATCTCCTCGCCCTCGAGCTCCGGCGACAGACCAACAAACGCAATAACAACATCAGCCTTGTTTGCCGCAGCCACAGCAGCATCGGTCAAGATCCCAGGCCTGGGCTGCCACTCCATCGTGATGCCCGCACCAAACAACGGCGCATGATGTTTATACTCCACACGCAGGTTATGAGGTTTCTCATCGTTGAACGTTAGCTGAAACCGTGGCGTATCGCTGCCCCGGTACTCCGCCTGGTCAGGCGATGCAAACCCTGCGACCTGCTTGCCATCCAGAAACACCTCGAACTTCTCGCGGTCTCCACACGGATAGCAATGCGCGAGCCGCATCGAAAAGTCATACGTTCCCACCTGCGGAGCCGTGATCGTCCCCGTCCATCGCACAGCGAAGTGGTCCGCCGGCACACCCACCACCGGGCTCGCCGAGTTCCAGTCGAAGTCGATCTGCTTGTCCACGCGGCTCAGCATCGGCTTGCCGCTCATCTCGTCTCCGGCAAAGTATTCAGCCTTCAGCCCCTCTTCTCCATGCGTGCGGAACATCGTCCGCGGCACCGGCAGCACCACACCATCCGCATAAGGCGCACCCTGTGCATACAACACACGAGTACCCGGCATGGCATTCACAAGCGCGTCAATCGGAAGCTCGTAGCTCTTCGGCACCGCGTTGTAGTTGCCCTCAATCGCCGACAGCGCCGCCGCATTCGGCCCAATTACGGCAATCGTCTTCACGTCGGCATGCAACGGCAGTGTGTGATCGTCGTTCTTCAACAGCACCATCGCCTTCTCAGCCGCATCCAGCGCCAACGCATGGTGCGCCGGTGACGCCACCTCGCTGAACGGAATCGCTGCATACGGCACCACGCCCTTTGGATCGAACAGCCCCAGCTTGAAGCGCGCCGTAAACAGCCGCTCCAGCGAAACATCCATCGCAGACTCGGAGATCAGCCCCTTCTGCACCGCCTCCGTCAGCGCCAGGTACGTGTTACCACAGTTCGTATCCGTCCCTGCATCAATGCCCGCCACGGCCGCACTGTCCTTGTCCTTCGAGTACTGGTGCGCCGTCTTCTCATAGAAGTCATCCACCGCACCACAATCCGACGTCACAAATCCATTGAAGCCCCAATCCTTGCGCAGAATCTGCTCGAGCAGCATCTTGTTCGCACACGCTGGGGCTCCATCAATCGCGTTGTAAGCGCACATGATCGAATCCGCCTGCCCCTCCACAATCGTCGCTCGAAACGCAGGCAGATACGTATCCCAAAGATCATGCGCGGAGGGCTCCACGTTAAACTTGTGCCGATCCGACTCCGGTCCGCTGTGCACCGCAAAGTGCTTCGGCGTCGCAATCACTCTGTAGTAACGCGGATCATCGCCCTGCAGCCCGCGCACGAACGCGACCCCAAGACGGCTCGTCAGAAAAGGATCTTCTCCGTACGTCTCCTGCCCACGCCCCCAGCGCGGGTCGCGGAAGATGTTGATGTTTGGAGACCAGATCGTCAGCCCGTAGTAGATCGAGTGCACATCATGCCGCAGCGCCTCGTTGTTCTTCGCGCGGGCCTCGGTCGAAATCGTCGTGCCGATCTTGCCGATCTCGGCCGCGTCCCACATCGCGGCCATGCCAATCGCCTGCGGAAACATCGTTGCATAGCCCGACCGCGCCACTCCATGCAAACCTTCGTTCCACCAGTCATACGCCGGCACGCCCAGCCGAGGTACCGCCGCCGAGCTATTGATCATCTCCGACGTCTTCTCCTCCAGCGTCATACGCGACACCAGATCGTCGGCGCGCTCCTGCGCCGGGAGCTTGGGATCCTGATACGGCAACTGGGCTGTCTGCGCCAGTGCGTATCCGGCACCAAGACTGAAAAATAGTAGGGAAGGAAGCAGTGTACGGAGTTTCATCAGCCTGTAGTTCCTCGACGTTCTTTGCAAAAGTGACTTGGCACTGAAGCAAGTCTTTACAAACATACTAATGGTCTGCAAAATTTAGGTTTTTCAATAACTAAAGCGCCTTAGTATGCAAACAAAATAGATTTAATCGTTGTCGCGAACTTTATGGGCGCGAAGGCACCCCTGTCAAGCTCATTTCATCCAGCCACCGAAGGACCAGAACGCCTGCCTGTACAAAATCCAGCATCACTCCAGCAAGCCCAGCGGAATCGTCGCAGCCATCGCCTTGTAGCCCGCAGGAGAAGGATGCAGATGGTCGCCCGAGTCATACTCCGGCCGCAGCCTGTCCGTGTGCGTCGGATCAGCCACCGTCTTGTCAAAGTCGATGACTCCATCAAAGTGACCAGCCCCCCGAATCCACTCGTTCAGCTTCACTCTGTCCGCTTCGTTCGCCGGTGCGGGGTGGTAGTAGTCCGATCCCACATCCGGCGTGATCGTCGCACCCAGCACCTTGATACCGTGCGTATGCGCTCTCTCCACCACCTGCTCATACGATCCAATCATCTGCGCCACCAGTGCATCGTGCTGGGAAGCCGTCGCCTCACCCGCACGCGATAGCCCACCCAGGTCGTTGATGCCCTCCAGTAAAATCACCGTTCGCACACCAGGCTGCGCCAGCACGTCGCGGTCGAATCGCGCCAGCACATTCGGACCCAGGCCATCGGTCAGCATATGGTTCCCGCCGATCCCCTGGTTCAATACGCCCACGTTGCGCATCTTCCCCGAAGCCTGCAATCGTTGCGCCAGATCGTCTGGCCAGCGATCATTGCCGTTCGTCGTCGCACCGTGACCATCTGTAATCGAGTCACCCAGCGTGACCACCGAAAACCCACCCGGAGCACCCGGCACATCGACCCCGGAGAGAAAGTACCAGTGCTCAATCTTCTTTGCCTCTGGCAACTCCACCGCGCCCACCGCAGAGCCATGCGCAAAATAAGAGGTCTCACGCGATCCTGGATGGCCCGTTTCGCGCGCCGGAGCCTCTGCCATGTGCAACGTCACACTCAAATCGCTCAACGGTGTCACGCTCAGCTTCACGGCGTCTGAAATATACTCCGCGCCCGCCGGAATCACCACATCCGGCCTGCCCGCAAACGTCAAGCCCATGTCCGTAGCCGCATCAATCTTGCCACCAACCAACACATGAGCCACATGGATCGCGTCGATCCGAAGAGGCTCCGTGCCAAACGCATTCGATAAATGCACGCGAACCTGGCTGCCGCCAATCGACAGATGCACAATCTGCCGAATCGTCGCATCGGTCAGGTCCTCCGCAGCTGCAGCATTCTGCGGCTCTGGTATCTGCTGCGACGCCGCCCAGCTACCCACCCACACGGCGTGCAACGGCGACACCTGAGCCCCGGCTCCACACGCACCCCACGTCATCACAAACCACAACGCCACTCGACCGGAACTTTGCATGGCAGTTACCATACGCGCTTCAGCCTATTTTCTTCAAGAGCAAAACTATCTCTTAGTCAAACAGCTTACCTCGCAGCTCTTCAGCAGAGCGGGGCGTCTCGCCAGTTACGCCTCCAGATGCACCAGCTTCGCACTCATCTGCGCACGAATCACCAGCTCCGCCGCGAGCAAGCACTGCGTCTGGTCCTGCGCGGTATGCGTCCGATTAACAATGTCTGAAACAAACTGCGGCCCAAACGGCAGCGGCACATTATTGCAGTCGATATACCGGGACTGCTTCTTGTCCACGATGAACAGGTTGTTACCCTGTTTGCTCACCGCTACGTTCGTATATTTGCGGACCTCAATATATCCCTCGGTACCCAGGATAAACAGACGGCCATCGCCCCACGTCCCCAACCCATCCGGAGTGAACCAGTCCAGCCTCACATAACCCAGCCCGCGGTTGCCACGCAGCACCATATCTCCAAAGTCCTGGAACCGCGGATGCTGTGGATGCGCCACATTCGCAATCTGCGACTCAACCACCTCTGCCTGCGTCGACCCCGTATAAAACAGGAACTGGTCCACCTGGTGCGACCCGATGTCGCAAAGAATCCCACCGTACTGCTCCGGCACCCAGAACCAATCAGGCCGGCCACTGCCACCACCAGCATCACCATTCCCCTGCACAATCTGGTGCGGGGCAATATTGATCGTCTGGATCACCTTGCCGATCGCGCCCGCCTGCACCAGTTCGCCCGCTTTCACCGCGGCCTTCACCTCCAGCCGCTCGCTGTACATAATCGCGTATATGCGATGCGTCTCCGCAATCGTCTTGCGCACCTCAGCAAGCTGCTCTAGCGTCGTGATGCCCGGTTTGTCACTCAAGAAGTCCTTGCCCGACTTCATCACTCGCACACCCAGTGGCGCGCGCTCGTTCGCGATCTGCGAGCTCAACACTAGCTGGATCGACTTGTCATTCACAATCTCGTCTTGAGTCGCGACGATCTTCACATCCGGAAAACGCTTCTTGAATGCTGCAATCTTGTCCGGCTCTCCGCCCCACGCGCTCACCAACACACCACCACCGCGCTGCACCGCGCCAATCATGCCGTAGATGTGGTCATGGCTCATGCCACACACGCTGAACTTGATCGAGTACTTCGGCTTCTCCTCCGGCGTGGCCTGCACCACCTCATGCACAATGTGCTCACCGCTCGGCCCAACCGCCGCCCCCGCCTCCGGAGCCACCGCCAACAGTCCCGCAGCGCCGACCCCACGCAAAAACGACCGCCGATTTAGATCACTCACCATCAAGCCACCTCTCAAATCCTTTGAACGTATCACTTGCCACTTGCTACTTCCTATTTCCTACATCTAAGCCAGCTCGTTCTTATATCCCATACCCACCAGAACGCCGCGCATATAAGAGAAGCTCGCAATCACTCCCGGCATCGGATCATCACCGTGTATCTCATACTCCAGATCCACAAAGCCAGGATACTTGATCGCGATCAGCGCCTGAAAGATCTCCCGCATCGGCATCTTGCCCTCGCCCACGGCAACCTGGCTCTCTTTGGCCGTGAAGTCCGTCAGGTCCTTCGCATGCATATTGAACAGCCTTGGCCCTACCTCATGGATCGCCTTTACTACGTCAGTTCCTGCGCGCATACAGTGTCCAATGTCGATGCAGCACCCCATCCGCGGATCCATCCCCTTCACCACCTTCAACACGTCCAGCGGCGAGTGCCAGATCTTGTCCTCCGGTCCATGGTTATGGATCGCGAATTTGATGTCGTACTCCTTCACAAACTTCTCAATCCGCGGCAGCGTCTCAGGAGTCGGATCGCCCGTCACAATCACCTTGATACCCGCACGCTTCGCATATTCGAACTTCAAACGGATGTCGTCATCCTCGTTCTTCGGAAAGTAGATCGTCCCCGCCGCATGAAGCTCAATGCCATTCGCCTTGTAATCAGCCAACGCAGCATCTTCTCCGGCGGTGTCGTTCACATCTTTGCCCATCGGCAGATGGTCCTTCACGTCCTTGCAGTTCAACGCGGTCAAATGCAGCTGCTTCATGTAGCCGATCATCTGCGCTCGCGTAAAGTTCCGGAACGTGTAGCTCGCCAGCCCCAGCTTCACCAGCTCCGGCTTCCCACCCTCTTCCGTCAACTGCCGTGCCTCCGCAAACTTCGGAGCCGCCATCGCCGCCGCTGCCAATGCACCTGTTCCCAGAAAACTGCGCCTGTCCATAGTCTCTCCTTCGAGTGCTCTGCATCTACTGTCTATCCACTACTGTCTACTGTCTGCCTTTACAGGTGCGGTGCCCAGCCCTGTTCATACTCGCGTCCCCAACCCTTCATCGCCTCGCTGTCGCCGAGGATCTTGCCGTCCGTCTGATCCAGCTTCAGCTCGCGATTTACCTCCCAGGCAACGTTCGACAGCTGCAGCATCGTTACCGCAACATTGCCCGAAGCAATCGGCTGATTCAGCTTTTCGCCGTGCTTGATGCCCGCAATAAAGTTCGCAAAGTGCGCGTCCGTCATTGAGTCGCGCCCGACCAGGTCATCCGACGCGGCAGCCTTGCCTACGCTGAACTCGCTCACCTTCTTGCCCTTCAGGTCATAAACCTCGTAGCCACCGCGGTCGATCACCACCGACCCCGTCGTGCCCGTGATCGCTGAGCCGCGGTCGCGATCGTAGTAGCGCTCGCCGTTGCAGCAGCGGCAATCCCAGCTGATCATCCGCCCGGGCTTGCCGTTCTGCTCTGGATACGTAAAGCTCGTCACGAGCGTGTCGTAGAACTGCCAGTCGTCCTTGTACGCATAGCGTCCGCCAGAAGCCGTGATCCGCTCCGGAAACTCCACTCCCAGCAACCAGCGGCTCACATCAATCTCATGTGTGCCATTGTTCAGCGTCTCGCCTGTTCCCCACTTGCGGACCCAGTGCCAGTTGTACGGCTGCACATTATCCGTATACGCCTGCCGAGGAGCCGGCCCCTGCCACAGGTCCCAGTCCAACGTCGTCGGCACGGGAGCAGGCTTGCCATAACCAATCGACTTCCGCGTATTCGAGTACCAGGCCTTCGCAAAGTACGCATCGCCGATCAGCCCATCCTCGATCTTCTTCTTCATCTCAATCGTGTGCGGGCTAGACCTCTGCTGGCTGCCCATCTGCACCAGCTTGCCGTACTTCTTCTGCACGGCCACCAGTAACGCACCCTCGGCCGGGTTGTGGCTGCATGGCTTCTCGACATACACATGTTTACCTGCCTGCACACCAGCAATCGCCATCGGAGCATGCCAGTGGTCCGGCGTCGCGATCGTGATAGCATCCACGTCCTTCAACGCAAGCACATTACGAAAATCTTTCTCCGTCTTAGGAGCCTCGCCCATCTCCTTCTCAGTCGCCGCGGCAAACTTCGCAAGAATGTTCGACTCCACATCGCACACATGCGAGATACGCGCGTTTGCCTTGTTCGCCTTCAGCGCAGACAGGTGCGCATACGCCCGGCTATTCAAGCCAATCACCGCGAAGTTCAACCGGTCATTCGCCCCCAATATTTGGCCATAGCTCTTCGCCGATACACTCAGGGCCGCAGCTGCGCTCCCTGCAACCGCACTGCTTACAAAATCGCGACGTGTAATCATAAGTCTCCTCAGTCGAAACGAAATCATACCCCCCTTTTGTTTGAACTTGCTAGTAACAAATCGAAAATCGCCCTGCGACCGCAAAAATAGCTCTCGTTTCGCGGTAAATGATCCGCTTCATCCCGGCTGGACAATCCACGGAGGTGTCTTGTTGAATTGACGAGTGATTCACATCTCCAACGCGCTGATCGTTTTGATCCTCTTGATCAACTTGACCGGCCTCGCCCTGCTTCTGCATCGGTATCTGGACTCTTGGTCGTTGGCCAGGATAGCCGCCCCCATCGCATTCGTCGTTGCACTCTTTTTTGTCGAGTACATCTCCGGGCTAGGACAGCTCACGTGGGTGTTCCCCTTTACCACCCTTGCGTCCTGCTATCTGATCGTGAAGGCCAAAGACTTCCTGCGCGAACACTGGCGGCTGGAAGCGCTCTTCTACGGCTCGTTTCTCTATGCGCTTGCATGGCGCTACGCCTTTCCAGACATCACCGCCAGCTCGGAAAAGATCACGGACCTGACCTTCGTCGCCAACTACTTCGGCGGCGGCAGGCTCCCCCCGGTCGACCGCTGGCTTCCGCCTTTCTCCTTCGAGATGTACTACGCTCTGCAGCATTACTCCGCTGCTCTGATCGGGCGCTTGCTTGGCACGACGCCCGGCATGGCCTACAACCTCGGCTTCTGCACCATCGTCGCGCTCACCGCCACCGCCGCCGGCGCCACCGCCATGTTACTGGTGCGACGTAGGCGTCCGGCCATCCTGTTGACGACCGCCTTCCTCATCGGAGGAGCAGGAACCGCCCCGCTTATCCACCTCATCGAAGACCACCCAACACTGTACGCCGGCGTGCGCTTCATCGGCAGCAGCTTTTCGGCCGACTCCGCCACCAAGCCGCTGGGCCGTTGGTTGCTTGGCGTCAGCCAGGTAAACCCCAACACACCCGACCTGCCCATAGAGACGTTCTCCTACCTCATCGGCTTGGGCGACTTCCACCCGCCCTTCAGCGGATTCCTTCTGCTCATGCTCGCGCTGCTGGCCATCGCTCACATCGAAGCGGAGACCACCTCGCGTGCTGCCTACGTGGTGCTCGGTGCTTGCGTGCCCCTGATCATCCCTTGCAACACCTGGCAGTTCCCGCTTCAGGTGGCATTGGTCGGCGGATATCTCGGCCTTCGCTTGTACTCGAAAAAACCAGTCGACTGGAAGCCCTTCGCCATCGGGCTCGCAGCCGCGCTGCTTCTGATCGAGCCGTTTCTCGCCCGCTTCGGCCCATCTGCCGTCGACGCCGGAATGGCCATACGCCTTGTACCGACAGACCAGCGAACTCCCCTGAGCTTGTGGCTACTGCTCTTCTATCCCATCCTGGCGTTGTTCGTTCTTCATCTGCTCTTCGGGAAGAGGTCCAGGCTGACGATTGGCCTCTGTGTCCTTTGGATCACGCTGCTGGTGCTCTCTAACTACTTCTTTATCGACGACCTCTACGGCGGCAAATACGAGCGCTTCAATACCGTGCTGAAATTCTGGGCATGGATCTACTCCGGCGGAATGCTCATGATCGGCGCATTCAACCTTCGCTCTGCCTCACGCGTGTGCCGCTGGGGAACCGCTGCCGTCCTGTTGCTCGTCTGCACCTTCGGGGGTGACCTGGCGTCTGAACTACTGAGAACGCCCAAGCCACACCTGGGACAACTCGATGGGGCCGGAGGAATCCGCGACGACGCTGGCGAAAAAGTCATCCTCGACACGCTGCAACACGCGCCGCCATCCATCGTGTTGCAGCGCGTGCCAATCGGCAGCTACACCACCCAGCCCTCTCTCGTGATCTTCGCCAACCAGACGGCATTTCTTGGCTGGCCCGATCACGAAAACGTCTGGCGCGGGAATCGCGTGGACATTAATGCCCGGAAGAACAAGGTCAACACGTTCTACGCTGGCAACATGCCCGAGGCCTGGCGCTGGCTTGAGGACAACGGAATCCACTACGTCATCTGGGGTCGCGAAGACAATCAACTGCCTCCCGGAACCTTTGATCGAGTAAACGACTCCATCAAGGAAGCCTACGTCTGGCAGGGATACTACGAGGTCGGTGCCTACCACGTCGGTCTCTGGCAGCTTCGCCAGTAGCACGCCGAGCGCAAACAGCTACCACACCGCTACTGCCTGAATCTTCGGCGACCCAGTCATCCCGTTCACCACATCCGTGCTGATCACCGCTTCGAAGTCACGCTGCCCAAACCCTGCTCCTACGCGCCGTCGCAACTCCTCCTGCTCCTTAGAGTCGGCAAGCAACTCGCTCGCCGCCACCGTGCCACTCATCCCGATTCCCGCCACAATCACCACCGGCTCACCCGTCGTTGCATCATGGATGCGCGCCACTATCGCATAGTCGCGATCCACTACCGCATACTTCTTCTTCAGGTCCAGCCACCAATCCTTCCTCTCAGGATGCTTTGTATCCACAATCCAGAACCCCTGCACATCGCTGCCCGCAAACTGATACCGCAGCGGTGACAGAGCACGCATCGTCCACTGGTTATCCAAACCACCGATTAGCAGCACCGGCCCTTGGCGCAGATCGTCCAGCGTCGTCCCTGTACTCATCAGCATGTGCGTCGCGCGCCCATGTTCGATCATGTACTCCGACGTCCGCACCGCCGCCCGCACGTCTGAGAACACCACATTCTCCCCCCATGACTCATGCTCCAGAAGCGTCTGGCCATTTTGGATCTTCTCGGTCTGCTGTATCGCCGGGCCGCTCTTCTCGACCGAACGCACCAGCGCTCCAGACACCACCTTCGACTGCGCCTGCACCCCTTCCCAGCCCGTCGCCATCGGCACGCACACCGTCACATCGCCACGCTGCCCCAACACTGGAGCCCAGAACTGCTCCACCGCCGACGGGTGCATCCATCGCCAGCCAAACCAACTCCCGGCCGCAACCACCATCATCCCCGAGATCACCCATCCAGCCTTCATCCACGAGCTCATCCGCCGCGGCTTGGCAGATGCCACCGGTTCCACCACAGCCTCACTCGCGACCGCCAGCATCGCCGGCACAAACGCCCGCTCTGTGGCCTGCACGCTGAACGGCCGGTCCTGCGCCGCACCTGCCTCAGGACGCAGACGGAAATCCGGCTCATACCTGCCGGGCGAAAGCTCAATCCGCATCTCCGACTCGTGCGCGTCCTCGTGGTAGTACTGCGCAATCCGCTTCCGTATCTCCGCAATCGTCACCCGTACGATCGGGTCAGAAGCCGTGTCATAGTCCGCAGGCCGGTCGAACACCCGCACCCCCAGCAGGCGCTCCTTCAAAAACTCCCCACGTCCCTCCAGGGTCTCTTCGACGATGAACCGGAACAGCGCCGGATACCGCTTGCTGTTCCTGAAGTGGCTGGTCTCCAGCAAGCGATGCAGTTGTCTTCTTACTGCTGCCTTCTCTTCTTCCGTCTTTGGTGTCCACCCGGCCTTGTCGTAGGTTTCGATGCTCATCCATGTCCCTCATTCCGACTCACCGAAGCATAGTCACTCTTTACTAGTACTGACAATCATCCTTTTTACCGATCTTTACCTCCTCGAACATTCCTCGTCTTTGCTTGGTAATCCTTCTTTACCTTCGGTTCCATACCAGAAGCAACCTATACACCTGCCGTTTTGTACACCTATAGTCCGTCGCGGCTCAGACCTTGTCTGTTTGCCAAATTTCGAACCGAAATTCGTTGCACATTTAGTTCGACCACTACAACAAAATATCAACCCTTAAGGAATCATGATGATACAGATCCCAAACAGCTATAGATCTTCCACTGGCCAGTGGACTCAGCGACTGCAGTCTATCGTTCATTTTGCAGGACTTCTTGCCGTCCTCCTCTTCGTCAGCACCAGCGCCCACGCCCAGCTATCCACAGCCGACATCGTCGGAACAGTCACCGACCCCACCGGCGCTCTGGTCCCCAATGCTAAGGTCACGCTCCAGAATGCGGACACCCGCGAGCAGCGCGAGGCCACCACCAACTCCTCCGGTGACTACCTCTTCACGCTGCTCCCCGTCGGCCGCTACAACATCACCGTCAAGGTATCCGGCTTCAAAACCGCCGATGTCACCAATCTCTCCGTCGAAGCCGGCGACCGTGCCCGCTCCGACGTCCATCTCGCTACCGGTGGTGAAAACGACACCATCACCGTGGAAGCAGCTACCCCACTCCTTCAGGCCGACAACGCCACCGTCAGCTCCACCGTTACGGCCAAGGCCGTACAGGACCTCCCACTCAACGGACGCAACTTCGTCCAGCTCGTCCAGCTCGTCCCCGGTGCCAATGAGGGCCCAGGAAACGGCCTCACCTCTGGCGGACGTCCCGACGACCGCCGCATCTCAGCCTCCTTCTCCGTCAATGGACAGGACGACACCCTGAACAACTACATCATCGACGGTGCAGACGACAACGAACGCATCATCGGAACCATCGGGGTTCGTCCCAACGTCGAAGGCATTCAGGAGATCACCGTCCAGACCAACAGCTACTCCGTCGAAGCCGGCCGCACCGCTGGCGGCGTCGTCAGCATCACCACCCGCTCCGGCACCAACGCCTTCCACGGTTCGGCCTACGAGTTCTTCCGCAACGATGCACTCGACGCCCGCAACGTGCTCCAGAACACAGGCAGGAAGCCTGAGCTCCGTCAAAACCAGTACGGCGGCAGCTTCGGTGGCCCCATCGTCAAGGACCGCACCTTCTTCTTCGCCGACTACGAGGGCTTCCGCCAGGTCTCCGGCGTCACCTACTCCAACACCGTGCCCACCATCGACATCTTCAACGATCTGAACGGCGTCGGTGGAGGTTCACCCCAGGCCATCATCGCGGCCAGCACCGATGGCACCGCCGCATACTGCGCCGTGCACCCCAACTGCATCGATCCCATCGCGCTCAACTACCTCAAGCTCTACCCGGCCCCCACCAACTCCAACCTCACCAGCAACGAGATCATCAGCCCCAACAAAACGCAGTACTCCAACACGGTCGATGCTCGCGTCGATCACCGCTTCAGCGCCAACAACCTTCTCTTCGGCCGCTTCACCTACAACAAGGTCGACACCTTCACCCCTCCGGGCCTCGGCACCGTCGGCGGCTTCCAGATATCCGGTGGACGCTATAACTTCTCCGGCCCCGCGACAGACAAGGCCTACCAGTACGGCATCGGCTTCACGCACATCTTCAACCAGAACCTGTTGCTCGACCTGCGTGCCACCTACACCCGCATCAACAACCTCTCCCTGCCGCTCAACTACGGCCTCAACGCTGACACCAAGGTTGGCTTCGGCAACAACATGAACTTCAACACGCTGTCGAACTTCCTCACTCCCATCTCCTTTGGCTCCTTCCCGGACATCGGCGACGGCGCGTACGTTCCCCTGCAGGACGTCGACAACACCTACCAGTACTCGGGCGCCCTCAACTGGACGCTCGGCAACCACAGCGTCAAGTTTGGCGGCCAGCTCATCCGTCGCCAGGCTCGCAACATCCAGAGCGCCTTTGCCGCCGGTCAGTATGGCTTCGGTCTCACCAACGACAACAACACCAACCTGCCTCAGCAGTACATCAACCAGATCGCCTCGTCACTGGTCGGCGCCTTCACCTCCGAGAGCCGTAACTATGACATCAACCCACCCGACTACCGCTCCTGGGAGCCCAGTGGCTTCATCCTCGACTCCTGGAAGGTTAGCCCCAAATTGACCGTGCAGTACGGTATCCGTTACGACGTCTTCACGCCGTTCACCGAGGCCCACGGCCACATCTCGGACTTCGATTTCAACAAAGCCATCAACTCCACGGCAGCTACCGTCAACTCCGCTCTGCTGATAGCAAACCAGAATGGCGTCGGCCCCACAGCCGGAATCCAAACCAACTACTCTGGTGTGGCTCCGCGTGTCGGCTTCTCGTACTCGCTTACGCCCACCATGGTCGTCCGCGGTGGCTACGGCCTCAGCTTCTTCCCCGGCAACTACACCTCCAATGCCGACCTGAAGAACCTTCCGTTCACCTCCATCTTCCAGCCCTCGTGCCAGTCCACGCGGGCGATTCAACTGGAAGCTTCGGTTCCCGGTGCGAGTGCGGGTCAGAACCCGGACTGCGCAACACTAGGAGCACCGTCAGTCCTGCAACAAGGCTTGCCTGCTCCCGTGTATTCACCGGACATCGTGAACAACCTGGCCTCTATTACCGGTCTGGGGTTTGTAGCGGAGGCGCCAAAGTTCCGTTCAGCTCTCATCCAGCAGTTCAATCTGCAGGTCGAGCAGCAGTTCGGTGCCAACGTCTTCACCATAGGGTACGTCGGCAACATCGGGCAGCATCTCCCTGAATCGATCAACAGCATCAACCAACCCGCACCATTCAACCCCGTCACTAATCCTGGTGCGGCTGCACGCCCTTTGAGCGCTCAACTCCCAAATCTGGGCGGCGTCAGCTATATCCAAAGCGAAGGTATCTCGAACTACAACGCATTGCAGGCTTCTCTTCAGCGGCGCTTTACCAAAGGCTTGGCGTTCGATGCGAACTACACCTGGGCCAAGGGGCTGAGCGACATCACTGGCTTCTCTCAGCAGGGGAATAACCAAGGCTGGAGCAATGCTGATCCGACCAGAATTCGGGAGATCGAGTACGGTATTGCAGAAAATGATATTCAGAACCGCTTTGCCCTTATGCTGAACTACGAGTGGCAGCTCGGGAAAGAGTACACTGGCCTCAAAAAACTCGCCTTCGCTGGTTGGCAGGCAAATATGATCACTGCTTGGCAGAGTGGAAAACCCTTCACCATTACCAGCACCGGCGCCGGCGCTGACAATCCCATCGAGAGTGACGGAATCGCGCACGGCTTCAACAATCGTGCGACTCCGCAAAATGCCCCAGGACAGGACCGTCCAGACCAGATCGGCGATGCTCGACTGGGTCACAAGACCTTGTCGCACTTCTTCGATACATCACAGTTCGCTCCTCAACCACTTGGAACGATTGGAACCGCTCGACGCAACTCGCTCTTCGGGCCCAACTTCCGTCACGTCGACCTCTCTCTCTTCAAGACATTTGCTGTTACAGAGCGCGTCGGAGTGCAATTCCGTGTAGAGAGCTATAACATCTCCAACACACCGAACTTCTACCTGCAAAACGGTCAGCCCGGGGACGAGTTCGGCAACGCCGGCTTCGGACAGATCAATCAAACAGATCCGAACTACACTCCACGCCAGTATCAGTTCGCCCTTAAAGTTTTGTTCTAGTTTGGAAAAACAAAATAACCCGCAGCGAAGAGACAATCTCTCTTTGCCGCGGGTTCTTTTATTTAACGAGCACAATGGAATCGAACTTCAATTGATATGGTTCGCACATGTTTACACCGCGTTCCACAGGCAGACGCGACCAACAGAAGCGCGGCGTCCGTTAGAACACATTTTTCTACCCTCTCCAAAGACGTCGGGTGGACGCCGGAACCTGCGGCAGTGTAACGTTTTAGGCAACCAAGGAGCATCCATGTTGCGTCGTGATTTTGTCCGCGCCGTTGTCTCGGTAAGCATTGCGCCGAGAGCCTTGTTGTCTCAGCAGACTGCGAATCCAGCACCGCCGCCACCGGCCCCTGTTCCGTGGACGCTGGGGCTGAACCCAAAGACGCCTCAGCCTCATACTGCAGTCGTCGATGGAATTGTTGAAACCGAGCTACGTTTCTTCACCCCTCAACAGATGGCGACACTCACTCGTCTCTCCGATGTTCTACTGCCGCCGATTGGGAATAAACCTGGCGCGATTCAGGCAGACACTCCACGTTTTATCGATTTCCTCATCGAGAGTTCGCCGGATGCCCGCAGAAGGATATACAGCGATGGTTTGGACTGGCTGGACGCAGAGTCGCACAGAAAATTCAACCTCCCCTTCGCCAAACTCAGCAAGGAGCAAGCCGATACCT
>CAJCIM010000084.1 GCA_903970395.1 Acidobacteriaceae bacterium | reverse complement strand
CCGCGCGAGATGATGGCTGCAGTGGGCAGCTCACGGATGGTGTACCTGGTATGGATCACCGGTGGGCTGCTGTCGCTGTTTGGCGCGATGAGCTATGCGGAATTGGCGGCCATGAAGCCACGCGTCGGCGGCGAGTACGCGTTTCTGCACGATGCCTATGGGCCGCTGACGGCGTTTCTATACACATGGACTTGGACGACGATCGCCAAGCCTGCGTCGATTGCGACGATTGCTGCCGGACTGCTGCGGGTACTTGGAACATTCTCTGCGTTCAGCTTTCTGGGAACGCCAGCTGTTGCACACCTGCTATGGAGCCAGGTGCTGGCGATCGCAGCGACGTGGCTGATCACAGGGTTGAATGTAGTGAGCACACTTGAGTCTGCCAACGTGCAGACGGCGTTGACCTGGCTGAAGGTTCTGATGATCGTTGTGATCACTGGTTTCTGCTTCACCAGCATGCAGCACGGCAGCTGGCACAACTTTGCAACGAGCTTCCATGGTGCACGGGGCGGCGTGGCCGGGTTCATGGTCGCGCTGATTGCGGCACTGTGGGCCTACGACGGCTGGAGCGACGTGTCGCAGATGGCTGGTGAGGTGAAGCAGCCGCAGCGTTCGCTGCCTATCGCGCTGGTCGGTGGCGTTGCCATTGTCGGTGCGCTATACATGCTGACCAATGCGGCGATCCAGTATGTGTTGCCTGCGGGTTCGATCGCGGTCGCAGACAGGCCAGCCGCCGATGCTCTGCGGCTGGTGGCTGGCAACGCTGGTGCTGCCCTGGTTTCGATTGGGATGGCCGTCAGCATCTGCGCGACGTTCGTTGGCAGCTCTCTTTCCGGCGCACGTGTGCCATTTGCCGCTGCTCAGGACAAGCTCTTCCCTTCTGTACTGGCGAAGATCCACCCGCGGTTTCATACACCGTGGGCGAGTCTGGTGATGCAAGGCGTGTTGAGCACTTTGTTGCTTTTGGCAATTGGCAAATTTCAAGCGCTGTTCTCGCTGGCAATCTTTTCAGAGTGGCTGTTCTATGCGCTGACGACGGCGACGGTCTTCGTCTTCCGCGCGCGGGAGCCGGAGGCACTGCGGCCTTATCGCGTTACGGGATATCCCGTCGTGCCAGCACTTTTCATACTTGCGGCTCTGACGCTGTTGATCTTCAGCTTCATGGATCAGCCGCGCAACTCCATGATTGGAGCCGCCGTCATTCTATGCGGTATTCCCGCGCACTATCTCTTTCAACGGTCGCAACAGGCACAATAGAAGAGTGAGCGCTAAGAAGCCGAGGCTGGGACAAAATTTTCTGGTAGATGAGAACGCGTGCCTGCGTATTGCCGAGGCCCTGGGTGACGTGCGCGAGCGTACCGTCGTCGAGATTGGCCCCGGACACGGTGCGATCACTGGGCTGCTAGCGACGCGCTGCCGGCGGCTCCACTGTATCGAGTTCGACCCGGCGCTAGCGCGGGAGTTGGCGTTTCGATTTCGCAATGACGAGCATGTGACGATCCACCATGAGGATATTCTGCGCGCCGACCTGCGGCCGCTGGCTGAGGACGGAACGATCGATGTGGTCGGAAATCTGCCGTACTACATCACGTCGGACATCCTGCTGAAGTTGTATGAGGCCGCGCGCGACGGCCTTGTGGCCCGCGCGGTGGTGATGATGCAGCGCGAGGTAGCCGAAAGGATCGCGGCAGAGCCAGGGTCTAGTGAGTATGGCGCGCTTTCCGCGGCGACGCAGATGCATGCGCAGATAAACAACCTGTTTACGCTGCCGCCGAGTGCATTTTCGCCACCACCGGATGTTTATTCGACCGTGTTACGGCTGAATTTTTCGCCACGTTTTGTTGCGTTGGGCGTCGAGCCTATGGCATTCAACAGGTTTCTGCGCGCGAGTTTTGCGCAAAAGCGGAAGACGCTGATGAACAACCTGCGCGTGGCTGGTTACAACGCAGCGCAGCTGGCCGAGGCTTGGCCGGAGGGCCTGCCATTGCAGGTGCGGTCAGAGGCTGTACCTCTGGAGGCGATGGCGCAGCTTTACTGTGCGCTTGTTGGCACCGGTTCGGCGGGTTGAATCAGCCGCGCGGCCTTGCGGCGAACGCGCTCTATCACTCGCTCATCCTCAACGATCGACTGCAGCGTCGGGGTGATGTTCTGCATCTCGATCGCGTGCCCTTCCTTTGCTTCAACGGTGAGTGCATCCATCTCCGCATCGAGACCGAGGCGGTCGAAGCGGTGAAGATGTTGTAGGGTAATGCCGATCTGTAAGGTCTCAGCGATAGCCTGGAATGCCGCAGCGGCGTCCATCAGGGCTTTGTCGTCAGAGTAGTTGAAGGTGCAGGACGACCAGGCATCGGAGCCACTGAGGGTGTATGCAATATGCTTCGCACCTGTCTTGGCGAGCCCTCTAAGTTTGCTCTCGCAGCTACCGCTGGCGACCGCAGCGTAACCGGCGCGAAGGCGCTCCAGCGTTGCGGTACTGACGGCGATGGCCTGTTTTGTATCCGCCGAGGGTCTGGCACCTTCTGCGAGCTGGTCGTATCGCCCCTTGCCATCCTCGCCGATCTCGATGGACCAATGAGGTACCGGCGCATCAGGCCAATCGAACTCAAAG
This sequence comes from Acidobacteriaceae bacterium, assembly GCA_903970395.1. Classification (GTDB taxonomy): domain Bacteria; phylum Acidobacteriota; class Terriglobia; order Terriglobales; family Acidobacteriaceae; genus Granulicella. The sequence goes on along the minus strand of CAJCIM010000084.1, from coordinate 6,901 downwards.
CTAACGACACCGACCGAACTGCTTGTAACGCCGGTCCGTTCAAGGACAGATGGAAACGCCTGACTGAGCGGCACAAGCATCAGCGACAGAAGGCAGGAGCGTAGCACGATCATCGCCGCAGGTTCTCCTCGGTCTGCGCGTGATGGATGTGGCAGATGGCGATGGCGAGGGCATCGGCGGCGTCCGCCGGTTTTGGAGCGACCTCGAGTTCGAGCAGGCGCGCGACCATGAACTGCACCTGCTCCTTGGCTGCAAGGCCGTAGCCGACGACGGCGCTTTTGATGGTGAGCGGGGCGTACTCGGCGACCTGCAGACCGCAGTTCGCGGCGGCGAGCATGGCTACGCCGCGTACCTGGCCTAGCTTTAGCGCACTCTTTGCGTTGGCGGAGAAGAAGACCTCTTCAATGGCGACGACCTGCGGCTTCCAATGCTGTAGCAGCGATGTCAACTCCGCATAGACCTGAGCGAGTCGCACCGGTGTACGGTCTTTTGGGGAGAGCTTGACGGCACCGGCGCAGAGATAACTGAGGCGTTGGCCACGCGTCGACTCGGCGACTTCAACAATACCGTAGCCGGTGAATTCGGTCCCGCAATCGATTCCGAAGACGCGCATGGCTATGAGTCTAACTCCTGACGGAGCCGGTAGAAAGACAGCGTTCAACAGCCTAACCGTTACAATCAAGCGGGTAGACGAAACCTTGAGCCTTTCACGCCGCTTCACGATGAGACTGAGTACCGCCATGCCCCCGCGTACGCTTGCCCTGCTGGCAATGATGCCGCTTACGGCTGCGGCCATGCTGGCGCAGGGTGCCGCGCCGGTGGTTGTGACAGTCGCCCCAGAGGAGGCCCAGCGGACGATGCAACCCGGCTCGATGAACCGGATGACGGTCGTGCTCGACGCCAGCCACGGCGGAGCCGACGCGGGTGCCCACATCAGCGAACCCGGCGGCAACACGATTCTGGAGAAGGACGTGACCCTGGCGCTGGCGCTGCGTCTGCAACCGCTGTTGACGTCGCGGGGTTTTACCGTGGTGATGACGCGCAACAACGATGCCGCTGACAAACCGGGTACACAGGGAGCTTCTGCGATGCCTATGTCGTTCGACGACCGCGCAGGAGCGGCGAACAACGCACGGGCTTCGGCTTGTCTGCTGCTGCATGCGGCGGGCAGTGGTCATGGTGTCCATCTCTACAGTTCGGAGCTGGATGGAGTTGCGGCTGAGCCACCCGTGCTGCCGTGGCGGACTGCGCAGGCTCCCTGGGTAGCTCTTAGCGGGCAGCTGAGCAGACGGATTGGAGATGCATTGCAACAGACGGGGGTGCCACGGATCATCAGCCGCGCGTCCGTGCGTCCGTTGGACTCGCTGACATGCCCGGCAGTTGTGGTGGAACTAGCGCCTGAAGGCGAGGATGTGAGTTCCGTCAACGATGCGGATTATCAGCAGCGTGTAGCGCTGGCGGTAGCCGGAGCCCTGGAGGTTTGGGCTAGGCAGGTGCAGCCGCCGCCGCGACTGCCGAGTACGCTTGGGCATCCGAAGCCTACAACGAACAGCACGGCGTTACCGCATACCGCAACCCCTGCGGAGGCACAGCCATGATCCAACGTCACCAGCGAATTGTGTTCTGGTGCCTGATCGCCTGCATTGTAGCGATGACAGCGTTGCTCGTCGTCGAACGGCAGCGCGCGCGCGACCGTGTTCTTCGGCTCGCCGATCAGACGCCATTGGACGCACCTACGGCAACCACTGAGGCTGTCACGATGGACTTCGCCAATGACAACGATGGCGCCATCCATCAAGGGCAGCGGGAGATTGCGCTGCCCACGGATACAACCGCCCGCGCCAGAGCGCTGATCGACCACCTGATTGTGCAGTATTCGCAGGCGGGCTCAGCACATCCTCTGCCGCCAGGTGCAGCGGTAAATGAGGTCTTCCTAATACCGCTGCCGGTTGTGGGATACGCCACCACGAATACGCCGGCGGCGTTGCATCCCGATCGCAAAGCGACCGTGCTGGTGGCACCCACGGAAGGGAGTTCTCTGCAACCGATGAGCCCGGGCGGCGAGCTTGCGGTGGTAGACCTACGCAGTAGCTTCGTCGACCAACATCCGTCCGGTGTCGAGGTGGAGTCGTTGACGCTACTATCGATCATCGGCACACTGCACGCGAACCTGCCACAGATCGAGCAGGTGAGATTCCTGGTTGACGGTACTCCACGAGAGACGCTCGCGGGCCATGCTGACCTGCTGCGGACGTATCCGACGCGTGATACCGCAACGGAATCAGACGACGGAGGCACGCACTAACGATGCCTGAAGAGCGTAGCCCGGTTCTTGGTGTGTTCGACTCCGGCTTTGGCGGCCTGACGGTACTGCGTGCGTTGCTGCCGCGCATTGCAGGAGCCCACTATATCTACCTGGGCGACACCGCGCGACTTCCCTATGGGGCGAAGTCACAGGCGACGATTGCGCGATACGCCGTGGAGAGCGCACGATTTCTGGAAGACCATGGGGCGGAGTACCTAATCATTGCGTGTAATACAGCGACAGCGCTGGCGCTTGATGAGATCAAAGCAGCTGTGGCGATCCCGGTTATCGGGGTGATTGAGCCTTTGGTGCATGCCGCGCAAAAGCGGCATCCGAACAGCGAGGTGCTGGTGCTGGCGACCACTGCAACGGTGCAGTCGCATGCGTATGCAAAGCTGAGCGAAGCACAGGGGCTGCGTGCCATGGAGAAGGAGTGTCCGCTGCTGGTTCCACTGGTTGAAGAGGGCTGGATCGATCACCCGGTCACTCGCGACGTGCTACGCATCTACCTCACTGAAGCGCTCGCTGCAGGGCGACCGAAGGCAGTGCTACTGGGCTGTACGCACTATCCGCTGATCGCGCCGGAGATCGAGGCGATGCTGCGTGAGCTTGGCTCAAATGCAGAGATCATCGATTCAGCACAGGCCACCGCTGCAGAGGTGGAGCGCGTGGTCGCCAGGCAGAGTCCCGCCACGCAGGTGCCAGCAACCTTTGAGTGCTTCGCGACGGACTCCGTAGATAAGTTCGAGCGACTTGGCAGCCTGTTTCTCGGTCGCGCCATCGAGCACGTGCACCACCTTGATCTAGGCGGCTGAATGCCACGACGAATACACTGGGAGAGCTATGCACTACTTACTGAAGTCCGAACCTGACAAGTACTCCTATGACGATCTGCTGCGCGACGGAGAGACGATATGGGATGGAATTTCCAATGCGCAGGCGCTGATTACTCTGCGGAACATGAAGCCCGGCGAGCAGTGCGTGATCTATCACTCGAACGTTGGCAAAGCGGCCATCGGGACGGCGAAGGTTGTTTCCGTGAAGGCTAGCCCTGACAACCCGAAGATTCCGCTGGTGCTGCTGAAGGTCGGCAAACGGCTAAAGCGCGAGAAGCCGCTGGCCGAGATTCGCGAAGCCGCTGTCTTTCAGGGCTCAATCATGTTTCGTCAGTTTAGGCTGTCTGTAGTGCCGCTGACGGACGAACAATTTGACTGGCTGGTCCACGGCTAGACACAAAGTTCGAGCCAAACTGCTATCCTTACCCTCGTTTGCAACACTGCGCGGACATGCCACGCGCCAGGAGCTTGAATCACCATGATCGATATGAAGGGCAAAGTCGCCGTTGTTCTCGGCGTCGCCAATAAGCGCAGTATCGCCTATGCAATCGCCGAGAAGCTCGCGGCTGCCGGTGCAACGCTAGTGCTGTGTTACCAGACCGAGCGGCTGAAGAGGGAGTCCGAAGACTTGATCGCTGAGCTCGGACAGACGGGCAAGGCTCGCGCCATCCAAATGGACGTGACGAAGGATGCAGAGATCGAGGCCGCGTTCAAAGAGATTGGCGAAGCTTTCCCTGCTATCCACACGCTTGTGCACTCTGTGGCCTTTGCACCTGGAGATGCGATGAAGAACGATTTCTTGCTGACAAAGCGAGAGGACTTCGCGGTGGCGATGGACATCAGCGTCTACTCACTCATTGCGGTGGCCCGTGCTGCAGCGCCGCTGATGACCGAGGGTGGATCGATCCTAACATTGACTCACTACGGCAGCACAAAGACCTTCCCAAACTACAACGTGATGGGCCTTGCCAAGGCTGCACTGGAAGCCGCAGTTCGCTATCTTGCCGTCTCTCTTGGCCCAAAGAAGATTCGCGTCAATGCCATCTCTGCCGGAGCCATTAAGACGCTGGCGGCGCGTGGCATTGGCGATCTGCAGACCATGCTTGATAGAACGACAGAACGGGCCGCGCTACAGCGCAATGTTGAACAGCCTGAGGTCGGCGGTGTGGCGCTCTTCCTAGCCAGCGACCTCGCCAGCGGCATCACGGGCGAAGTGACGTTCGTCGACTGCGGATTCAACATCACCGGCATTTAGATTCGAATTCAGCAACATATGACCATTGCTGAATTCCTGCTGCAAGACATTCGATAACGACGTATCCGGCCACGCGCCGTACCCTGGAGCGTGTGCCGGAAGACCGACGTCCCTGTATCCGCGCTCTCCGGGTCGTCGGCTGAGCGGTGGATTCTCTAATAGCCCTCTTTGCCGCAGGCAAGTTGTGCAGTATTCTCGCAACAACATGAAAACTCTTGCTGGCGCTCTCCTCCTTGGAACCTTCGCTGTGTCTGCGGCCCAGTCTTCTGGGCCGGTGAAGCCTGTGGTGCTTCACGCGGCGCGCATCCTGGATATCGCTGGAGGCAAGACGCTTTCACCCGGCGAGATTCTTATCGAAGGCACTCGCATCACCGAAGCAGGTTCGCACGTGGCGCGACCTGATGGCGCTGAGGTTGTCGATCTCGGCGACGTTACGTTGATGCCGGGCTTGATCGATGTTCATACCCACCTGTTTCTGCATCCTGGCGTAGAAGACCTGCAAACCGTCGAAGAGTCCGTGGCAGCGCGGACGCTGATGGCAGCCGCCGCTGCAAAGGCCGACGTCATCGCGGGCTTTACAGCTGAGCGTGACATGGGCACCGAAGGAGCGAAGTGCGCCGACGTGGCCGTGCGCGATGCGATCAACCACGGCGATATTCCCGGGCCTCGTATGCGCGTGAGTTGCAACGCAATCGACATCGTGGGCGGTCATGAAGACGCGATCGGCTTCAATCCAGATCAGCATGTACTCTCAAACGCAGACTTCGCGAACACTGCGGATGAGATTGTTGCCGTGATGCGCGAGCAGCGCAAGGGCGGTGCGGATTTCGCGAAGATCTACGAGACCGGGCCAGACCATCTGATTGATGGCGTCTTCTCCACTTCGTATCAGTACAACGAAGAGCAACTTGCTGCAGCCGTAGCTGAGGCAAAGCGGGCCGGCACCTTTGTCGGTGTGCACTGCACTGGCGAACCGGGCGCGCTGTACGCGGCCGAAGCGGGCGTTGAGACCATCGACCATGGGTATCAGCTATCGCCGGAGACGATGAAGTTGATGCACGACAAGCAGATATTCGCCGTCCCGACTTTTGCAATCTCCGAGTACTTCGCGGACCATCCCATCCGCGGCGTCGGGTCGAACGCACGGCGGGAGATTGCCTACCATGCCGAGCAGTTCAAAAAGCAGATGGCTGCGGGCGTTCCGTTTGCGGTGGGCTCGGATGTTGGGCCGTTTCCTCATGGCACACAGGCGCGCGAGTATGAACTGATGGTGCAGTTCGGTATGAGCAACGCCGATGTGCTGCGCGCCGGACTGATCAATGGCGCGAAGGTTCTGCACTGGGAGAACGTGATCGGCCAGCTAAAGCCAGGCTTCTACGCCGATGTGATCGCAGTGCCTGGCGATCCACTGAAGGACATCTCTGTACTGAAGTCGCCGAGCTTTGTGATGAAGAATGGCGAAATCCTGGTGAAGAAGTAACGCAGCTCTGCATCTTACCTCTTGATTGGAGGCAGTATTGCGGCACGCTCTTGCGTTCACTCTTTGTTTAGTTGCGACTTCTCTGTTCGCTCAGCGGAGCGTGGATGCTCCTCGCGAAGATGGCGTCACCACTCCCCTGCTCGTCTACGCATCGGCGCTGCCACAGACTGGTTGCGCGCCGCTGGCGGTGATCTCGCACGGCGCTGGCGGCGATGAGAACGGCTACCGCTACCTGGCGCAGGGCATGGCGCGAATGGGGTACACCGCAGTGGTGATGGGCCATCGTGAGAGCGGGATGCCAGTACTGCAGGAGGACATTCGCGCACACGGTTTCGTGATGGGCGTCGTCGCGCTGGTCTCGGACCCTTATGCAGAAGGCACGCGACTGATGGACGTGGGCGCGGCGCTGAAGTGGGCCGACAGCCAATGTCACGCTCCGTTTCGCGTGCTGCTCGGCCACTCCATGGGCGCGGAGACGGTGATGCTGGAAGCCGGTGCGCGTGACTCCATCCTGATGAAGCCTGCGCTGACAGGCCGCTCGCGCTTTGACGCGTATGTGGCGCTGTCGCCGGAGGGGCCGGGCATCGTGTTTCCTGACGATGCGTGGAGCGGCATTCGCAAGCCGATCTTGTTCATAACTGGCACGAACGACAGGTCGCTGAAGGGCGGCGTGGCAGCGCGGATGGCGCCGTGGCACAGCGTACCGGGCATCGCTAGCCAGTGCCAATGGCTGGGCGTGATCGATGGAGCGACGCACTTCAACTTCGACGGCTCAGGCTTTGGACACGAGCACGTCGAGCCGATCGTGCTATCGACGATTGCAAGCTTCCTGAACGGCATTCGTGCTGGTCACTGCACCTTGCCTGCACCGATGAACCAACTAACGGTGCAGGCGAAGTAGTCGTTTAGCCAGCCTTCTCGGTGAGCTCTGCCCAGCGTGCGTAGACAGCGTCGTGTTCGGCCTGCGCGGCTTCCATCTCTGCGAGTGCCGCGGTGAGCGCGGTGGCGTCGGTGGCAACAACGGG
>CAJCIM010000083.1 GCA_903970395.1 Acidobacteriaceae bacterium | reverse complement strand
GGGAAGGAAGAGAGTGCGCCTGCGTCGTGTTCGACGAGGACTTTATGGCCTGCTTCCACAAGCGCGCGGGCGCCGGCCGGCGTGATGCCGACACGGCTTTCATGGTCTTTGAGCTCTTTGGGGACACCGATAATCATTACGACCTCAGTGTATCGTAGACGCTGTGAATCGGCGAACAAACGCAGAAGCCAGAGTTCTGTGCGGGCTGCTGTTTCAGTTATGTCTACCATGCGATTGCGTGGTATGCGGCGATGGATCCGGCGCAGGAGCTGGAGCGGTTTCGGGTGGACTATGTGTGGGCGGCGATGGGTCGCATACCGGTTGCTGTGAAGGGCTGGCGGTATGTGGTGGCGTTTTCATCCAGTGAAGGCACACTGTGGCAGCTGGAAAGAGTCTGAAGGCCGCGCTTGACAGGACGGGGGTGGGAACCGCCTATAACACTTCCCCCCCGTTGACAAGGCCGTACAATGAACAGGCAGGGTCCCCAACAGGCCCAACTTTCCCCTTCTATAGGAATTAGCCGGTCTCATGTCTTCAAAAAACTTCCAGATGCGTACGTCGCGTGTAAGCAACATGCGATCCATCTTTTCTCTGTTCTCGAGCGATCTGGCGATCGACCTGGGCACGGCGAACACGCTCGTCTTCGCGCATGGCAAAGGCATTATTGTGAATGAGCCTTCGATCATCGCGGTGAACCGGGTGACGGGCGAAGTCGAGGCCGTCGGCAAAGAGGCCAAGGAGATGCTGGGGCGAACGCCGGGCAACATCATCGCCATCAAGCCGATGAAGGACGGTGTGATCGCCGACTTCAAGCAGACCGAGAAGATGCTGAACTACTTCATCCAGAAGGCACATAACCGGAAGATGATGGTGCATCCGCGTATCGTGATCGGCGTACCGAGCGAGATTACGCAGGTAGAAAAGCGCGCGGTTATGGACTCTGCGTACCGCGCAAAGGCTTCGGAAGTACACCTCGTCGAACAGGCGATGGTGGCCGCGATCGGTGCGGGTTTGCCGATCACCGAGCCGGGCGGAAACATGGTCGTGGATATCGGCGGCGGTACGACGGACATTGCGGTGATCTCGCTGGCGGGCATTGTGTACTCTCGTTCGGTGCGCATGGCCGGCAACCAGATGGACGAGGCAGTTGCGACGTATCTGAAGCGCAAGTACAACCTGCTGGTGGGCGAACGCACGGCTGAGCAGATCAAGATCGAGATTGGGTCGGCGTTTCCGCTGGACAAGCCGCTGACGATGGAGATCAAGGGACGCAACCTGATTGAGGGCGTGCCGAAGACGATCACCATTGAGGACTCGGAGATTCGCGAGGCGCTGGGTGAATGCATTGCGACGATCATGAATGCGATTCGCGTGGCTCTGGAACGCACGCCACCGGAGCTTTCTGCTGATATCTCCGATCGCGGCATTGTGCTGACAGGTGGCGGCGCGCTGATCAAGAACCTCGACAAGCGGATTCGTGAAGAGACGGGTCTGCCGGTGTCGATTGCGGATGATCCGCTCGCAAGCGTGGTGCTCGGCACGGGCAAGATGCTCAGCGACTTCCGGCTGCTGCGGAAGATCTCGATCGATTAACGGCAGAGTGTAGAGATTAGAGTGTAGAGCGTAGAGAAGGCCGCCGCGAGGCGGCCTTTCTGTTCAGGCGGCGGTCTTGGACGTGATGCTGAGACCTATGGCTTTAGCGACCTTCAGTACCGTTGAGAAGCAGGGGATGCCCTCGTCGGGGAGTACCCACATCTCAAAGAGAGACGTCAGGCACCCGGGTCCTGTCGCTTTCTTTGATCGTGACGGCGGGCGTTAGTCTAATCTGGTTCGCAGGAGGCATGAGGCGGCAGATGAATCCAGTGATCAGAGTATTGTGTACGACCGCGATATCCGCAACGATGATGACTGGAGTGGGTCATACTGCAACACATGGAGGGAAGCATATGCAGGCAAACGGAACATTTGAGGTGAAGGTGACGCCGGTGGAGACGACCGCGTTTGAGAAGCAGATGGGCACCGGTCGCTATGAGGTAAGCAAGACCTGGGCGGGGGATTTTGTGGGGAACTCGACGGGCGAGATGCTGACGACGTTTACGGAGAGCACGGGCTCGATGGCGTATGTCGCGATGGAACAGGTGACAGGCAAGCTCGGCGGCAAGAGTGGGAGTTTTTACTTTGCGCACACTGCCGTGATGACCAAGGGGGATGCGGCTTCGGGCGTGATGAAGATTGTGGTGGTGAAGGGATCAGGGACGGGTGAGCTCGCCGGGTTAAGCGGCGAGCTGCAGATCATCATTGATGCCAAGGGTGGGCACTCGTATGTGTTCGACTACGAGCTGCCTTAGCGGCCCATCCAGCCGCCGTCGACGGTGAGGACGGTGCCGGTGACGTAGTCGCTGGCGGGTGCGCTGAGGTAGAGTGCTGCGCCGGCGAGGTCTTGCGGCTGGCCCCAGCGGGCGGCGGGGATGCGTTCGAGGATCTGGCGATTGCGGGTCTCGTCGGCTTGGAGGGCTTCGGTGTTCGTCGTCGCGAAGTAGCCGGGGGCGATGGCGTTGACCTGGATGCCGCGCGGCGCCCACTCGTTCGCGAGGGCCTTGGTGAGCTGCGCGACGCCGCCTTTGGATGAGGCGTAGGCGGGGACGCGAATGCCTCCCTGGAAGCTGAGCAGGCTGGCGATGTTTACGATCTTGCCTTTGGCTTCGCGAGAGAAGACGTCGCGTGCGAAGAGCTGTGAGAGCTGGAAGACGCTGGTGAGGTTGACCTGCAGAACCTGCTGCCAGCTTTCGAGCGTGGTGTCGACGGCGGCGTCGCGGTGGATGGTGCCCGCGTTGTTGATGAGGATGTCAACGTGGCCGAAGTAGGTGTGGACTTCGGTGAAGAGCTTCTCTGCGCCTTCGGTGGAGGAGAGATCGGCCTGGAAGGCAGCTGAGTTTGCGCCGATGGTAGCTGCTGTCTCTGTGGCGGCACGGCGGTTGCCGTGAACGGCTACGTGCGCGCCGGCCTGTGCGAGCGCCGTTGCGATGGCGGCTCCGAGGCCGCTGGCCGCGCCGGTGACGAGAGCGACTTTGCCGTCGAGACGAAAGAGATCGAGGATGTTCGGTGAGGACATGTCTACGAATGTATCGGTTGGCAGCGGCAAAGGGCAAAGGGTGCGCAACGCTGCCTCGTCCTGCCCGCGATGAAAGAGGCGAAGACGAGGCGAGCGGTGCGAAGTTGCTACAGGCCCAACGTCGTCCACTCCTTGACGAGGTCGGAGATGAGCATCTTGTAGAAGTCATAGCTCTCGTTGTCCGTCTCGCTGGCGAGCTCGAAGAGCCCGCAGGGCGTTGGCAGAGGCGCGGTTGCCTTGGGCAGTGTGGGCGGGGCAACGTAGGGGGCGTTGAAGTTCAATGCCAGTGCGAGGTTTGCGACCTCGTCCGATGCGTCGCGCAAGGTGAGCGGCGGCAGGTTATAGCGCCATTCGATGAGCTTGAGCACGGAGGTATGGTCGTAGAGGTTGGAGTCAATGCGCGGTGTGGCGGGCTTGCCCATGCTGAACGGCGAAACGACGAGTACCGGCACGCGGCAGCCGAGCAGCGCCTTGCCATCGACGAGGTCGGTATCGATTCCGTTGGGTGCGATGACGCGTGGCGGCGCGACGGTGTCGTAGAAGCCGCCCCACTCGTCGCGATTGATGATGAGGACGGTGTTCTTCCAGCCGGGACCGGCGGTGACGGCCTGGTAGATCTCGCTCAGGAAGGCCTCGCCGGAGCGGAGGTCGGCGTGCGGGTGGTCGTCGTTGCCGCCGCCGTCGTCAAGGATGGTGAAGCGCGGGTCGATGAAGGAGACGGCAGGGAGATTGCCGGTTACTGCGTCAAGCAGGAACTGCGCGTAAATCGAGGAGATGCCGAGGTACTTCGTCCCCCACAGTGCGAGGAACGGCACGTTCGAGTAGTAGTACTTGTGCGAGACGCCCGCGGCGGCGAGGTTGTCCCAGATGGTGGGCAGCGTGGAGATGTCGAGGGTGTTTGTGAGACGGTCGGTCTGCGCTGCGTGCTGGAAGATGCGGTTGGGGAAGGTCGAAGACAGGATCGACGCGAAGTAGTTGTCGCAGGTGGTGAAGTTGCGCGCGAGTGCGCTGTGGAAGGGTAGGTCCGCCTCTTCGTAGTAGCCGATGGAGAAGACATCGTTGGTGGTGGTACGCAGCCAGCCGTCCATGAGGCCGCCATCGACTTCGCTGCGACCGCCGGCGTAGGAGTGATCGGGGTCGGGGTGCGAGCAGCCGACGAAGGTGGTGAGATGCGAGGTGGGGAAGGCCTCTCCGGAGGAGTCGGTGAAGGTGAGGCCTGCCTGCCTGCCATTGGCGCCGGGCAGCCAGCCAAGAAGATGGTCGAAGCTGCGGTTCTCCATCATGACGACGATGATGTGGTCGATGTTGGAGGCTTCGGGCGCGGGCAGCGATGGGGATTGAGCGGAGGCTGTTGGGGTGTGAGCTGCGATTGCAACGGTCGAGGCGGCTCCTGCTGCCGCGCGACGAAGAAAGTCCCTACGGTTGATGGTCATAACGTGCTCCTGTCCAGGGTTTATGCGCGGAACAGGCGTACACCCAGCGCATGTGTGAGCACATTAGGCCGAGTGCGTTACTCACTCATCAACCAGCGGTAAATTCCGGAAGACGCCTTATGGGCTCTTGTCCAATGGACTAAAAAGGGATGGGCTGTCGCTCATCCCCTTTTGGATCGAAGAGTTTTTGTGTTGTTATTTGCCGGTGGTGGAGATGAGGTAGAAGGTGACGCTCTCGGGGGTGGTGCGCTTGTGTGGAGTGCCGCGCGGGATGATGAGCATGTCGCCTTTGTTGAGGGTGAGCTTGGTGGCGTCTGCGGAGGCGGGTGCGAGCCACTCGCCGGGCTTGGTGGTGTGGCCGCCCTGGGGCGTTCCGCCGACTTCATAGATGGTTGTGCCGTCGAGGACCTGGAGGATGTGGTCACGGCCTTCGTGCCACTCGAACTCTTTTGCGGCCTTTGTCTTTTCCGTGGTGAGGACGACGGTGAAGGGGAGCGCTGCGGGCGTAAAGAGGTTGTCGTTACCTGGTTCGGATTGGAGATGCTGCATGGCATCGGCGAGCTTGCCGGCGGTGAAGAGCTGGAAGTGCTCGGGAGCGGCGCTGTCCTGTGCGGCTTCAGCGAAGGTAGGAGCCGTGTTGAGAGCGAGGCCAGCGGCTGCTGCTAGAGGGGCGGTGCGTAGAAAGCTGCGGCGGGAGGGTTCGTTTGCCATGCAGGAAAGTGAAGCATATCCCCGTGCATTTTTCCAGTGAGCGACGCAGTTTGCAGAGGAGATGGGGCGCTTTCGCCGCTATGCGGAATGCGCATGTGCGATGAGCGGACGATCCCGATCGCGTGGATGGCTGAGATGTCTTGAGTTGTAGCTGCATCGCTATACTGGGGACGCTAGTTTTAGGGGGACAGAATGAAGCTGATGCAGATGGCGGATGCCGTGCGGTATTCGAGGATGACGACGGCAGAGCTGCGCGAGACGTTTTTGCTGGAAGCGGCGTTTGTGTCCGGAGCGATCACCGTGGCGTATGTGGATCTGGATCGCGCGGTGATCGGCGGCGCGGTGCCGACTGACAAGCCGCTGACGCTGGAGACGTATCCGGAGCTGCGGTCGGAGTACTTCTGCGAACGGCGTGAGCTGGGTGTGTTCAACGTGGGTGGCGCGGGCACCGTGACTGTGGATGGCAAGGCGTATCCGCTGGGCAAGCTGGATGTGCTGTATGTGGGACGTGGCAGTAAGACAATTGAGTTTCATAGCCAGTTTGCGGACAACCCGGCGGCGTTTTATCTGCTGAGCTACCCGGCTCATTCGGAGTATCCGACGAAGAGTGTGACGTTTGCGGAGCTGGAGGCCGGCGCTGTTCATCTGGGCAGCGAAGAGACGTGCAACAAGCGCTCGATCTACAAGGCAATCTTTCTGGATGGCATCCGTAGCTGCCAGCTGGTGATGGGCTTTACACTGCTGGCGCCGGGGTCGAACTGGAACACGATGCCTCCGCATGTGCATATGCGGCGCAGCGAGATCTACTTCTACTTCGATGTGGATGCGGCGCAGCGCGTGGTGCATCTGATGGGGCCGCCGGATGAGACGCGGCACCTGGTGATGAGCGATCGCGATATCGTGGTGAGTCCGGGTTGGAGCATCCATGCGGGTGTCGGCACGAAGAGCTATGGATTCTGCTGGGGTATGGGTGGCGAGAACCAGCGCTATGACGATATGGATCCGGTATTGATTGCTGATTTGAAGTAGGGCAGTGAGTAGGAAATTAGGGAGTAGGGAATAGAGTGACCGCAGGCGGTTTGGTGATTCGAGGGGTTCAAGGATGCCGCTGGGACCTTGTGTCTCTGGGCGAGGTGATGCTGCGCTTTGATCCGGGTGAACGGCGGATAGTGGGTGCTCGGAGCTTCGATGTGTGGGAGGGCGGCGGGGAGTACAACGTCGCTCGTGGATTGCGGCGTTGCTTTGGGCTGCGGACATCGATTGTGACCGCGCTGGTGGACAACCCTGTGGGGCGACTCGTCGAAGACCTGATGCTGCAGGGCGGCGTTGGGCTGGATCATGTGCAATGGCATGAGTTTGATGGCATAGGGCGCAAGGCGCGGAACGGTGTGTACTTTCTGGAGCGTGGGTTTGGTGTGCGTGGTGGGTTGGGGATGATGGACCGCGGCGCAACGGCGATCTCGCAGATGAAGCCGGGCGATGTGGACTGGGATGCGATCTTCAAGGGCGAGGGAGCGCGGTGGTTTCATACTGGCGGCGTGATGGCGGCGTTGAGTGAGAGCGCGACAGCCGTGGTGCGCGAGGCGATGCAGGCGGCGAAGCGCAATGGCGTTGTGGTCAGCTTCGATTGCAACTATCGGCCGTCGTTGTGGAAGTCGCGTGGCGGGCGTGCCGGGTCGGTTGCTGTGAACCGCGAGCTGATGCCGCTGGTGGATGTTCTGTTTGGGCATGAGGGCGATATCGCTGCGACGTTGGGTGAGGCAGCGCATGGGCCGGTCTGGCATACGCTGGAGAGCTATGCGCCGATGGCGGAGCGCGTAGTTGCGGAGTTTCCGAACCTGAAGGTGATTGCGAGCACGGTGCGCAAGCCGGTCACCGCGAATCGCAATGGTTGGAGCGCGTTTGGCTGGATGGGCGGCGAGACGCACGAGGCGCTGAAGTTCGATGAGTTGGAGATTTTGGACCGCGTGGGTGGCGGCGACTCGTTTGCGTCGGGTTTGATCTATGGACTGCTCAACGGCAAGGGGATGAAGTGGTCGCTGGACTGTGGCGTGGCGCATGGAGCGCTGGCGATGACGACGGCGGGCGACTCGTCGATGGCGACGAGGGCTGAGGTCGAGCGGTTGATGAGTGGTGGTGGGGCAGGCACGGTTCGGTAGAAGCAGAGTGTAGAGATTAGGGCGTAGAGAGGGGCTGGACGTGACGAAACAGGAAGTGTTGGCGGGGATCAGGAAGATTGGGCTGGTGCCGGTGTTGCGCGCGGAGAGTGAGGATCAGGCGATGGCTCTGGCCGAGGCGATTGCTGATGGTGGCGTGACCTGTCTCGAAGTGACGATGACGGTGCCGGGCGCGGTGAAGGTGATCGCGCGGCTGGCGAAGGAGCGACCGGAGATTCTGCTGGGCGCGGGCACTGTGCTGGATGCGGAGACGGCAAAGGAGTGCGTGGGTGAGGGTGCGACGTTCATTGTGAGTCCGGCATTCGATGAGAAGACGGTGGAGTACTGTGGCAAGCACGGGATCGCTGCGCTGCCCGGAGCGCTGACACCGACTGAGGTGATTCGTGCATGGAATGCGGGCGCGGATGTGGTGAAGATCTTTCCGGCGAGTGCGATGGGCGGAGCGAAGTACTTGAAGAGCCTAAAGGCGCCGCTGCCGAACATTGAGATGATCCCGACGGGCGGTGTGAGCCTGGCGACCGCACATGAGTTTCTCGACGCGGGCGCCTTTGCGTTGGGGGTTGGCGTGGATCTGGTGGACATGCGGGCGATCAAAGCGGGGAGTGCGGAGAAGGTGACGGCCCATGCGCGGAAGTACCTGGAGATCGTCCGCGGCTTCCAGGCTGGGTGCCTCATCTAGCCAGCTCAAAAAGTGGCTGCACTATCTTTGGAGCAACTGTAAGTCAGGGGCTAAGCCCTGGCAGATCAGGATTTTGGATCGAAAAGTACCCCGGGGGAGGGTGTGGGGTGTCAACGCTCGATCTAGAAGCCGTGGGCTGCGCGTGTGGTCCAGAGAATCGGCTGACGGATGGGGACGCTGGCGGCGATGTCTGGGGGGATGGCAGCTGGGGTGGTGTGCCATAGCTCCACATACTCCGGGCGGCTATAGGCGCGGCCGGCGAAGAGCAGGCCGGGGCGACGGCCGGGTAGTTCGCGGAAGTGCTCTGCGTCGGAGACGCCGGGCCACTTGCGAGGGTCCTGCAGGATGGGGAAGAGCCATGCTGCCGAGGTGCGGAGACTGACGCCGTCGATGAGCTCGAAGGTCCAGAGCGGGTCGAGGGGTGAATCGAGGATCTGGCAGGCGCCGGACAGCAGATCGAAGTTGAAGAGGGTGTTGCGGAAGGGGTTGGCTGTGGCCATTTCCTGCGGAAATTTGCCGGTCTCGTCGATCTGATTGCGAAGGGTGGGTTTGCGGAGACGCTTGCGGCAGTCGTCGAGGATGGCGTCGTTGCGCTGGGAGCGGGCGATGGCCGACGTGAGGAAGAGCCAGGCAGAGGCGCGGTGGTCCTTTGTGTCGCGTGCGAGAACAGGAGCGTGAGCTGTCGTGAGCCACTGCAGCAGATCGGCGAGCCACGCATCGATGGGGTCGGTGTGGACGGCGTCGACGAGGAAGCTGGTGCTGCGGGCGAGCTCGGCGATGGGGACGAGTTCGAGGATGTCGGGTGGAGGATGCGATTGCGAAATGGGAGCTGGCAGCCAGTCTGTGAGCTGTGTGAAGGCGGAGAGCGCATAGCGTTCTTCCTGCGTGAGGACGAAGGCTGCGACAAGCGCGGCGACGGCGGCAGAGACTTCGAGTGTGGATTTGGGTTGAGCAGTGAGGGCGGTGGCCGCGGCGGCGAGGATGTTATCGTGGTCCATCGTGGCGACGCTACGACGGGCGGTGACGTCCTGCGCTGGGAGGCGGGTTGCAGCTAGTGCTGCTGCGGCGGCAAGGGTGAAGCTGCGGCGTGTGAATGGTGTGGTCACTGTAACGAGAATACTGGTTTCAGTCTGTCAGCGAACCAGTTTGAGAGTTACCCAGTTGACGCGCTGAAGTTCAGGGTTTGGGGAGCTGTGAACGGTCCCATCCGCCGCCGAGGGCAATGATGAGGTTGACAGTGGAGTCCATGCGGCGCTGCAGGATGGCGATGTCGTTGACCTCGTTGTTCAGCGCGGCAGTCTGAGCGATGATGACCTGCAGGTAGTTGTCGACGCCGCCGACGTAGCGGTTGTTGAAGATGCGTTCGGATTCGAGGGCCGACGCAGTGGCGCTGTGTTGCGAATCGGCCTCGGAGGTGAGCGTGCGGAGGGCGACAAGGTTGTCTTCGACCTGCTGGAAGGCGGTGATGACGGTCTGCTTGTAGAAGGCGGAGTTGCGGTCAAAGAGGGCGATGGCCTCGTCCTTGATGCCTTTGCGGCGGCCGCCGTCGAAGAAGGTAAAGGCTAGACCAGGGCCGAGGGCGTAGACGGCGCTTGCGGGATTGAAGATGGTGGAGAGAGAGCCGCTGCTCTGGTAACCAAGGGCTCCGGAGAGGTTGAGCGAAGGGTAAAAGGCTGCCTGGGCGATGCCGATGGCTTCGTTGCCTTCGTTGGCGCGACGCTCTGCGGAAGCGATGTCAGGGCGGCGTTCGAGGAGCTCCGAGGGCAGGCCCGGCGGGATAACGGGCGGAATGGTGGTTGCCGGCAGCGGTGAGTTGGGGATGGTCAGCTCAGCTGGCGACTTGCCGATGAGAATGGCGATGGCGTGCTCGAACTGCGCTCGCTGGATGGCGATGTCGGTGGCGAGAACGCGTGCTGCGTCTAGTTGGGTCTGCGCCTGGGTAAGATCGGATTTAGGCGAGACGCCGCCATTGAAGCGGTTTGTGGTGATGCGGACGGCCTCTTCATACTGCTTGACGGTGTCATTGAGCAGCTGTTGCAGGCTGTCGTCGGAGCGCAGATTGAAGTAGTCGATGGCGAGTGTGGCCTGCAGGGAGAGCAGGATGCTTTCACGGTCGCCGGCAGTGGCCTGCTGCTCTTCCTTGCCGGCTGCGATGTTGTGGCGCACCTGACCCCAGAGGTCGACTAGGTAGTTGATCTCGAGTGGGAACTGCGTGGTGCTGCCCGAGGAGGAGAGGCTGGGAGCGCTATTGAAGTAAGGACTGACGCTGTAACGGCCGATGCCCACTGAGGGGTCGATGCCGAGGGTTGGAAAGCGGTCCGCTTTGCGGATGCGGACCTCGGCTTCAGCGGCGCGGAGGTTCGCATCGGCCTGACGGAGGGTGAGGTTGGCGGCTTCGACCTGGGGCTCGAGCGCATTTAGCTGCGCGTCGTTGAAGATAGACCACCAATCGCCGCGGGGGACGGAATCGTAGGGCTGGCCGGGCTTCCAAGGGCCGTTGTCGGGAGGGGGCGTCGCGGATTTGTAGTCCGCTGGAACGGCTTCCTTGTACGCGGGTGGTGCGGGCGTGGCGGGAACCTTGTATTTGGGGCCTACCATGCAGCCTGTGAGCAGGACGGGCAACGGCAGTAAAAGAGACCAGCTCTTAGAACGAGTGAGGGAGGACGATGTGGTCATTGGCCCTCCGACTTCGAGTTGGCGATGCGAACAGGTTGGCCTTCGGCGATGGAGTCGGAGGGGTCGAGGATGACCTGATCGGATGCGGAGAGCCCTGTGGAGACCTGAACGGTCTTGCCGTTGTCCTGGCCGATGGTGATGTGCTGAAGCTGGACGTGGCCATCGCGCACGAGTGCTACCTGCAGGCCCTGAGCGCGGAAGAGAAGGGCGTTGGTGGGTACAGAGACCATACGCGCCTGCACTGGAACCTTGAAGTGAACGAAGACGTATGCGCCGGGCAAGAGCTTGTTGTCGCGGTTGTCGATATCGACTTCGACATTGAGGGTGCGGGAGTTTGCGTCGATGGTGTTTGAGTTGCGGGTGACGGTTCCGATGAAGGGCTGTCCAGGGTACTCGTCGAGGGTGAGCGTGGCTTTATCGCCGTTGTGGATGTCGGGCGAGTAGACCTCGGGCACAGCAACGAAGACGCGCAGCTTGTCGGTGGAGGCGACGCGGAAGAGCTCCTTGGAGGTGTTGCTGCTGGTGGATGCGCCTGAATTGATGAGGTCTCCGATATCCGTGTTACGCACAGTGACGATGCCGGAGTAGGGCGCGTAGATTTTCTCGAAGGATTGGAGCTGTTCGAGGCGGCGGACGTTGGCCTGGGCGGCTTCCATGGCGGCGCGCTTGGCTGCGGCGCCGGAGACGGCCACGTCGGTCTCCTGCTTGGAGACGGAGTCGGATTTGAGCAGATTCTGATAGCGCTCGGAGGTTACATTGGCGAGGTTGAGATCGGCTTCGGTGCTCTTGAGGTCAGACCGGGCGACCATGAGCTGCTCGTCGAGTTCGGGTGTTTCGATTGTGGCCATGAGCTGGCCTTTCTGAACGCGGCTGCCGATGTCGAAGAACCAGTTTTTGAGATAGCCGCTGGTGCGGGCGTAGATGGGCGTGTCGACGAAGGCCTGAGTGTTGCCGGGGAGCTCAAGCTCGGAGGACTCGCCTGCGACGAGAGGGTGGACGACCGAAACGTAGGGGATAGCGTCGGCTTGCGTGGCCTCCTTGAGGTGGTGCTCGTCGTTGAAGTGGCCGATGACGCGGTAGACGATGCCGAGTACGATGACGAGCGCGACGACGATGACGGCAATAAAAACGCCGGGTGTGACGCCGCTGGACGGCGCTCCGTACTGGCCTGCGGGAGAGGTGGCATCGGCGTTCATTTCGGGATTTGAGTCGTGGCCGTTGGGGGACATGGTGAGGTCTCCAGAGTTCGCCTTGTATTCAAGGTTAATGCGTGTCTAGTGTTGAGGTGCAGCGGGTTGGGTAGAGAGCGCGTCGGTCTGTGGCTGCGAGGGCTTGCTCCCGCCGTGCAACAGAGCGAAGACTGCAGGAACAAAGATGAGAGTGGCAAGGGTCGCGAAGCTGAGACCGCCGATGACGGCGCGGCCGAGGGGGGCGTTTTGCTCGCCGCCGTCGCCTGCGCCGAGGGCCATGGGGATCATACCGATGATCATGGCGAGCGCGGTCATGCAGACGGGACGGAAGCGTGTGGCGCCGGCTTCGATGGCGGCCTGCACGGCGTTAGCGTGTTCTGCGAGGCGCTCCTTGGCGAAGGCGACGACGAGGATGGAGTTCGCAGTAGCGACGCCCATACACATGATGGACCCCATGAGCGCCGGCACCGAGAGCGTGGTGTGCGTGAGCATGAGGAAGATCACGATGCCGGAGATGGCAGCAGGCAATGCCGTGATGATGATGAAGGGGTCAAGCCAGGACTGGAAGTTGACCACGATGAGCAGATAGACAAGGACGATGGAGAAGGCGAGGCCGAAGAGAAGGCCGGTGTAGGAGTTCTTCATCGTGTCGACTTGGCCGCGCACCTGGATGAAGTTGCCGCGGGAGAGATCGTTCCGGTTCTTGTTGATGATGCGCTGCACATCGTTGGCGACGCTGCCGAGATCGCGGTCCTGCACGTTGGCGTATATGTCGAGCGTGCGGCGGATGTTGTAGTGAGAGACGATCGGGGACTCCGTGCCAGGGGTGATGCTGGCGACGTCGGCAAGAATCTCGGGGGTCTTTGCGCTGGGTGAGTCGACGGGGATGTTCTCTAGGTCCTGGATGGACTGGACCTGGTACTGGGGCGTCTGCGCGACGATGTTGTAGGTGACGCCGTTCTTTGGGCTGAGAAAAAACTGCGGTGAGAGCTGCGTAGAGCCAGACAGAATATTCAATGCGGAGGTGCCAATGTCGCGCTGAGAGTAGCCGCCCTGCAGGGCCTTGGTGCGGTCGACGGCGACGTTGAGCACAGGCGAGTCGTCAGGCTGCTGGAGGCGGAGATCGACGAGGCCCGGAACCTGGCGGAGTTGGCTGAGCATGGCGCTGGCGACTTTGCGGTTGCCGCGGTTGTCGGTGCCGTCGATCTGGATATCAATGGGAGCGGGCAGGCCGAAGTTGAGGATCTGCGTAACGATATCGGACGGGAGAAAGTAGAAGGTGGTGCCGGGAAACTCCTTAGGTAGACGTTGGCGGAGGGTGCGAACGTAGTCAGCGGTGGGGGAGTGGTCTTCCTTGAGCGAGACTAGTACGTCGGCGTCCCCGGAGCCGAAGAGGCCGCTGGTGGCGTGCTGCGTATTAAGCACGGAGTAGGGCAGGCCGATGTTGTCGAGGATGTTGTCCATCTGGTTGGGGGGGATGGTTTTGCGGATGGACTGTTCGACGAGATCGCAGAGTTTGGCAACCTCTTCGATGCGAGTGCCGGTTTTTGCGCGGACATGCAGGATGAACGAGCCGTTATCCGTATTGGGGAAAAAGTTCTGCCCGAGAAATGGAATAAGCAGCAGAACCAGAAGGCAGAGCAGCAGCCACGCGGGGATGAAAAGTTTGCGGATGTTGACCAGACGGGTGAGCAGTGCGACATAGGCTGCACGGATCTTTTCGAAGCCCCGCTCAAACGCGCGCTGGAAGAGAACGAGAGGATTGCGGGTCGGCGCCGTATTTTCTTCGTGCGCTTTGAGCAGATACATCGCGAGCGTTGGGACGATGGTTCGCGAGAAGAAGTAGGACGCCAGCATGGCGAAGACGACGGCTTCCGCCAGCGGTACGAAGAGGTAGCGCGACACGCCCGCAAGGAAGAACATGGGCAGAAACACGATGCAGATGGAGAGAGTCGCGACGAGCGCGGGAATAGCGATCTGCGCTGCGCCGGCGAGAATGGCTTCGCGCAGATCGTAGCCCTCTTCGAGATAGCGGTTCGTGTTTTCGATCTCGACCGTTGCGTCGTCGACGAGAATACCGACGGCAAGCGCGAGGCCGCCGAGGGTCATGATGTTGATGGTCTCGCCGAGGAAGCTGAGGATGATGATCGAGGTGAGGATCGACAGCGGAATGGAGATTGCGATAATGAGGGTAGAGCGCCAGGAGCCAAGGAAGAGCAGAATCATCAGCCCGGTGAGAGCGGCGGCGATGATGGCCTCGCGGATGACTCCGTTGATCGAGCCGCGTACGAAGATGGACTGGTCTCCGATGGGTGTGATCTTGAGGTTAGGCTGGTTGACGATGGCCTTGATGCGATCCAGAAGGCCTTTGACGCCTTCGACGACGGAGAGCGTTGAGGCGGAACCGGACTTTAGTACGACGATGAGTACGCCTCGATGACCATCCTGGCGGACGATGTTGGTCTGCGGGATAGCGCCGTCGGAGACGTTCGCGACGTCTTTCATGTAAACGGTGGCGCCGTTGACCTGCTTGATAGGAAGGTTGTTGAGGCCTTCGATGCTGGTAGGTGTTGAATTGAAGCGGACATCGTACTCGGCGCTGCCGATCTTGGCGGTGCCGCTTGGTTCGACGACGTTTTGGTCGTTGAGAGCATTTAGGACGTCAGTTGGTGAGAGGCCTTCAGCCTGCATGCGCTGAGGGTCAAGGTTAACCATGATGGAGCGCTGCTTGCCACCGTAGACGTTGGGGACGACCGCGCCGGGGACGGTGACCAACTGTGGCCGGATGAAGTTGAGGCCGATGTCGTTCAGTTGCTGCTCATCGATCCCTTTGCCGGAGAGACCGAGCTGCAGAATGGGCACACTGGAGGCCGAGAAGTTGATGATCTGCGGCGGCAGCAGCCCGGGAGGCAGAGAGCGGAGTTCGAACTCGGAGGCAGCCGATACCTGGGAGTTTGCGGTGTCGAGCGAGGCGTTGGGTTGCAGGTAGATCTTGACGATGACCTGGCCGTTTAGGGTGGTGGACTCGATGTGCTGGATGTTGTCGACGAGTGTGGTGAGGGTCTTCTCGTAGGGTGTGGTGAGGCGGCCTTCGAGCTCCTCGGCGTTGAGGCCGGTGTACTGCCAGGCGACGGAGACGACAGGGATGTCGATGTTGGGGAAGATGTCAGTGGGCGTGCGCAGGATGAGAACCGGGGCAGCGATCAGGATAAGGATCGCGAGGACGATGAAGGTATAAGGCCGGTTTAGCGCCAGCCGAACGATTCCCATGGAATGGCAACTCCGTAACAAAGGCCGTGCGGTGTAAGCGCAGAGGCGTTCTTTCTCTATTAGAGACTGAAACCCATGCTTAAGGTCTAACAGTTCTTTCCGGGTAGATCCATCGGTTCTGCCGATAGAATCAAAGCCATGGAATTGAGGCACCTTCGTTATTTCAAGGCGATCGCGGATTATGGGAGTGTTACGGCAGCGGCGAAACGTCTGCACATCTCTCAATCGGCGATCAGCGAGCAGATTCTGGATTTGGAGGACGAGGTGGGTGGGCAGTTACTGGACCGCTCATCGCGCAAGATTCGCCTAACGGTGCAGGGGCAGGTTTTTCTGGAAGAGGCCCGCAAGACGCTGGTGGCAGCCGAGCGCGCTGTGGATCTGACGCGGCAGTCTCTGCAGGGTGAAGTTGGGACGCTGTCAGTTGGATTTTTCCTGTGGGGTTCGGGCGGGTTCTTTCCACGCATCATTCGCGAGTTTCGGCGACGAAGGCCCGGCATCCGGCTGTCGCTGCTGGATATGCATGCGAGTGAGCAGCTAGTTGCGCTGGAAGAAGGCCGCATCGATGTGGGGCTGACCCGGCCGCTGGAGCCTCCGTTCGACCGAACGCTCCATTCGGAGCTGTTGTACCGCGACCCGATTGTAGTGGCTGTGCGGCCGGACCATCCCTTTGCGCGGCGCAGGGTGACACTAAAGCAGCTGGCGGGCGAGCGCCTAGTACTGTGCGACCAGAAGGCGACTCCTCTGTTATTCGACCAATTTGTAGCGTTGTGTGCGGAAGAGGGCTTTACACCGCAGATTGTGAACACGTCTCCGACCTGGTCGGGCGTGTTGACGTTGGTGGAAGCGGGGGAGGGTGTGGCGTTGGTGCCGTCGGGCGTACGGCATCTACGCACACGGGGACTGGCGTTCAGCACTCTAGAGCCGAACTCTCTGTCTCTTGGGTTGTCGGTGGTGTGGAAGCGTGGCAATCAGGGCGTGGCGCTGGGGGATTTTCTGTCGCTGTTGCGTGAGAACAAGGCCAAGATACAGAGGAGCGGCGGAAACTGAACTGCCCTCAGCACCCCTCCCCGCCTTCGGGGTAAAGTCCGCAGCTGATTAGGGTTAGCGGTGGAACCCCACGTGAGGGCGCGGAGCTGACGGGCGAGTTTTCAGGTTTTCAAAGAGGTGTGCAGGCGGAGCTGGGACTGGTCTTGCCTCTGCTTCTATTGTATTTGGAGTGTCAAGGGGCCGAGCGTGGATTGGAGTACGCTCGCGCCACCGCGCATCGCTACGGCAAAAAACGTTCACGCAGAGGGCGCAATGTAAAAGCCCGCAAAGGGCGCAGAGGAAAAGCAGGTGCGGCAAACGCAGAGACGCCCGCAGAGGGTTAGTCCGCGGGCGCCTTGGTTGGAGTTGATGTTTGGTCAAAAGAGGAACTGCAGAGACATTTGCACCTGACGAGGGCTGCCGATGGTGTGGGTGACCACGCCGAGGCCAAAGGGGCAGTTGTAGAAGCTGCCGGAGACGGTGCCGGTGCCGTTGGCGCTGCAGGTGCCGGGGGTTACCGGTGTGCCCTGCTGCGGGAAGGCGTTGAATTCCTGATTTTGCGAAACCTCGTTGCCGGGGACGTCGAAGCTGGAGGTGTTGGTGAGGTTGTAGACGTCAAAGGTGTACTTCAGCGAATAGCGCTCGCTGAACCTTGTTACCTTGACGAGGGATGCGTCGGCGCGCTTCTGGAAGGCCTGCCGGAAGATGTTGCGTTGGCCAGTGGTGAAACCCGTCTCGTAAGGGTCGTTGGAGGGGATGCCGTTGGAGGCGTTGGGAGTGAGGACGGGGATGGTGAAGCAGTTTGCCTTGAGAGCGTAGTCGCCGAAGGCGCCGGACTGGCCAGTTTTTGCGCTCTTGGCGGTGCACTGAGCGTAGTTCAAAGGCACGATTGGGTTGGTGATGCCGTTGGAGGTGGAGTAGTAGACGCTGCCAACGGCGCCGGTGAAGTCGATGACCGAGTATGGCTGACCGGACTGCAGTACAGTCAGACCTACGAGCGACCAGCCGTTGGTGAAGTAGCTGGCAACGTTCTTCTCGTGAATGAGGTCGGGCATGCGGAAGACGTAGTTGAAGTTGATGACGTGTGTGCGGTCGAAGTCAGCCGAAGCGTAGCCGTCGCGCAGGTTGAGGGGATTGTTGCCGTTGTAGAAGAGGCCGAGACCGGACTGCTCGTCGAGTGCGTGAGAGTAGGTGTAGGACGCGGCGACCTGGATTCCCTTGCTCATGCGCTTTTCTATGTGCGCGGTGAGAGCGTTGTAGGCATCGACGCCTGCGGCTTTGTAAGAGATGGACTCGGCAGCGTAGCCGATGTAGGGGACGCGATGGTCGACGTTGCCGCCTTCATAGTCGGCGTCATAGGGGTTGCCGTTGGGAAGGTTGATGGGAGCGCCCCCGCCGGGTACCTGTACCTGGTAGCCGTAGGAGTACGTTTCGCCGTGGATTGGGCTGCTGGCGTTGGCGAGGCCGGGCTGGTTGAACGGCACCGGGATGACCTGATGACGGCCGAGATTGCCGACATAGCCAAGCTCGATGGCAAGATCGTTACGCGGCTGCCACTGGATATCCAGCGTGTAGTTGTAGGTGTAGGGTAGTTTGTTGGCGCGGTCGTAGACGCCAAGTGAGACAGGCTGGCCTCCATTGCCGATCGCGGCGAGGTTGGGCAGGTACTTGCTGAGATCGGTAGATTTGGGGTTTGCCGAGACGGGGTTCAACAACACGTTGGTGTAAGGGTTAGCGAGGTTGCCTTCTGCTGCGGAGGGAGCATTGGTGGGCGGAGCGAAGGGGTCATTTGTGCCACCGGGACCGCTGGTGTTGGAACCGCAGGTGGGGATGAAGAAGTCGTAGAGCGTGTTGACTGGGCAGGATGAAGCGGTGACGAAGGGCAGCTGCTGGTTCACTCCAAAGGGCCCGCCGGTGACTGTACCGATGGCGTATCCTGGCGAGAAGTAGCTGAAGAGCTCCCCACGGTCGTAGTACATACCGAAGCCGGAGCGGACGACGACCTTGTTATGGAACATCTCCGGCTGCCACGCGGCGCCGATGCGAGGCGCGATGCCCCACTGGCGACCGGTGAGAGTCGTGTTGCTGATGCCCGGAGTTCCGTTGGGGTTGTTGCCGGCGATGACGAAGCCGGGGTTCACGATGGTGTCAGAGCCGGAGTTATAACTATAGAGGCTGGGGTCGAAGTTGAAGAGGCGACCATTCTTCTCCGTAAGGCCGCCGTCCCAGTCGTAGCGCAGACCCGCGGTGAGAGAAAGCGTGGGGGTGACCTGGAACTTGTCCTGCACGTAGCTGCCGATCTGGTTGGCGCGGTAGTAACGGCTGGCGTCGCCCTGCAGGAACGAGCTGACGTAGAAGCCGGTAGCAGAGCTGCCGGGAGTGACGTAACCCTGGGCGAAGGCACTTAGATCGTCTGTGGCGATGGTGCCGGTGTTGGTGCGCTTGTCGATGGTGTTGAGCTGGGTGTAGCTATAGCTCGTGCCGAAGCTGATCGTGTGCTTGCCGAGTGTCCAGATGGCGTTGCCGGCAGGCTGGAAGCGATTTTGGAAGACGCCGACGTTGGTGCCCTGGCCTTCAGCGTTCGGGCCGATGTTGAGTACGCCAACGCTTACGCCAGCCGCGTCGGCGGCGCTGCCGAGGACGTTAAAGATAGAGACACCGGGGAAGTAATTGGAGCCGAATTCGTTGATGGAGACCGTGCCTTGAGAGCCGCCTGGGATAGCGCCGGGGCCAAATGGCTGTTCGTTGTCGGAGTAGATCTTCTCGCGGAGGAAGCCGAAGGACTCGGTGGTGGAGAGGTTCGGCTTGACCAGGTAGGTGTTGATAATGGAGGCGACCTGCGCGCCGGAGTCGAGGTGCTCGGTGAAGCCGGGCACGCTGGAGTAGGCGTAGGGCGCGAGAGTGGGATCGTGCTGGTAGAAGTACTTGAGTGAGAGGGTGTCCTTGGCGCTGGCGTTGTAGTCGATGTTGGCGACGGCAGAGTCGGACTTGAAGCGTCCGGTGCCGGGAAGGAAGGCATCGAAGGGATGCGTGGGCAAGAGCAGGCTGGAGCCGGTGTCGTTGGGGACAAGCCACTTGCCGGGCTCGCCGGGAAGTGAGGGGGAGTTGAAGAGCGCAAGCGCAGTCTTGTCGATGCTGCCACCGCCCGGCGTGCCGATGGCTGTGCCGTACTGGTTGTTGACGAGATTGGCGAAGTCGCCGGCGTCGCGCGTGGTGTCGCTGAGTCCTACAGGCACGTCGAGGAAGGAGTAGCCAATGGCGGAGTCAGAGACCTGGAGGTGCTGATAGGCGAGGAAGGCGAAGAGCTTGTTCTTGATGATCGGACCGCCGACGGTGCCGCCGAGAATGTAACGGTGCAGTTCTGGGTTCTTGAGGTTTTCAGGGATGTCGCCGTCGTTCTTGAAGAAGAAGGGAGCGGCGTTGATCCAGTTGGTGCCGCGGTGGCCGTAGACCGTGCCGTGGTAGTCGTTGCTGCCGGAGGCGGTGGAGATGTCGATGTGCGCGCCGGAGGTAGAACCCTGCGAGGCGTCGTACATGGAAGCGTTGACTTTGACCTCGGAGATGGTTTCGGGGGCCGGGGTGGGGATGGAATTGCCGATGGAGAGATAGACCGAGGCGGCCGCGACGATGATGCCGCCAGCGCTGCCGCCTGATGATCCGGTGCTGTTGATGACTCGGCCAGAGGTGACGGCGCTGGTGGACTTTCCGTTGAAGAGGTTGGAGCTGTCGACACCGTTGAGGGAGAAGCTATTGGAGGTGTCGCGCTGGCCGTTGGCCCAGATGGGCTGGTTGCCGAGACCGTCGTTGGCGCCGGTGCCGGAAGGGAGCTCAGCGTTGACGCCGGGCGAAAGGATGGCGACGCCTGTGAAGCTGCCAGTGGGCAGAGGAATCGACTGAATCTGCTCCTTGTCGAGGACGTAGCCGTTGGTGGTGTCGACGGCGTTGAGCAGGGGATTGAAGTCGACGGTGACGGAGTCAGATGCGCCGCCGACGGCTAGCTGTGCAGGCAGGGTGTCGGTGCGGTCGGCCTGGACGACGATGCCGGGGAACTTTACTGCCGAAAAGCCCTGCATGGTGACGGTGACGGTGTACTTGCCGATGGGGAGATCGTTGAGCTGATAGGTGCCCTGTGCGTTGCTCCTGGCGGAGCGGGAGAGCTTGGTGTCCTCGGAGACGGCGGTGATGTCGGCGCCGGGGATGGCGCTGCCCTGCGGGTCAACCACAGTGCCGGTGATGCCACCGAGGGTCTGCTGGGCGACGGCCACTTGTGAGGCTCCGGCAAGTGTGACCACGAGAGCAGTGAGGATAAAGATCTTGGCTGCGAAGAGTCCGGGCTTTATGGAATTGAGATTGCGCACTCGAGTTCCCTCCTGAAAGATTGCTGTCCCGCTGCCTTTGGAAGAGTGCGGATGCTCTTCGGCGGTCGGGAGTATAAGTCATGAAACGCACACGTACGTTTGGGACGTGGCGCGAGTAATCGGCGGTATTCCTGACAGGGCAGTTGCCATGGCAGGGAACGAAGATGGAGACCTCGACCAAACGATGCGTCTTCTCCGCGTGGAGTGTAAGAGCGGGTAGTACTCGGACGTATATCGCCGGCCTGGAAGATCAACGGTGATGCGTCATGCGGGAGGCGCGTTATCAGGGCAGGAAGTTCCCTAAATGGGAATGGAGGTTACCCAGAAGAGGCCTAAGAAGTTGACGTCGTGGTCGTTAGGATTAACGATATCCCAAGTTTCAGATGACGGAAATATCTTTCTGCTCTCCCACATCATGCCTGATCAAGTTGTCTAGGCAGGGTTTCGGAGTGAGCTTTTGTCCGAAAGTGGGACAGTGCTGCCGCTGGCTACGTTCGCAATGCGGCATCTGCTTTGGTGGGTTTCATGGACTGCACCGTGTTGTGTGGACGTTATCCGGTGCCTGTTTGGCGCACCGTGATTCGTGTATCGACTATTGGCACCATAACTTGAGGAATATAGATGATTCGTTCGGTAACGTTACAGATGGAAATTTGCTTGACTTGCCCTCCCACTTATTGCACCGTTAGTCCACTGCGCCATTCCAATTTGTTTGTCTCGCCGGATTTCAGCTCGTCGAGTCCCGTCCAAGGCTGAGTACTTTCGCAACCCGTTCGTTTGAATGGGTTGCCAATCTGGCGCGGACGTGTGTTCACTCGTTCACGACCAAATTTGAAGTTCATGTTCGGCACGACCTACCGGTTTCACTTCGGAGAGATAACACCATGCGTTCCCTGAGTCTTATTCGGCCTATTCCCGCCTTCCGCAGCCACCAGACGCTAACTTCAACTCAGAAACAGAGTGTATTGCTGAAGCTGCTGATGTGCGCGATGGCTTTCGTCACGATGTTGTTTTCTGCGGGGAGCATGGATGCTCAGACTCTGACACTGACTCCGGCAGTCCCGGACCTGTATAGCGGCGGGTTCGTCAACTTCGCCAGTACGCCGGTGACGCAGAGCACGACACAGACGGTGCAGCTGAAGGTGACTGGGGGAGCTCTAACGATCACCAGCATCAGCGTGCCGACGAGCACCGCCAGGACACAGCAGTTCAATGTGGGCGCGATCACGGGTTGCACGATCGGCGCGTCCAATGCGACGAACACGGTTTGCTCGATTGCGGTGACGTTCACACCGGCCTATACCGGTTACCAGACGTCTCCACTAATTGCGGTGACTAGTAATGGAACGTTCCGTTTTGGGTTGAATGGATTTTCGACGGGGCCGCAGGCGGTTCTGATGCCGGGTTTGTTGAGCACTTTTGCCGGAAATGGCAAGGTTGACGGTACCGCTGGCACGAACGATCTGCAGTATACGGGCGACGGGGGCTCGGCGACGTCAGCCGAGGTGCTCTCGCACGGCTTTGCGTTCGATTCGCTGGGCGACATGTATGAAGCCGAATACGAGGCATCGGTGATCCGCGAGATCAACACGTCAGGGGTGATCTCTACGGTGGCCGGGACGGTGACTACTGCTGGTGGAGTGACAACGTCGAGCCAGTGCGGACAGCCTGCAAACCCACCGTTTCCGAACTGCGGCAATAATGTAAACGCGCTGGGTGCGGCAACGTTCGGCACCCAACTTTCGGACATTGCGTTTGACTCTGCGGGCAATCTCTACATTGCGGACACAAGAGAAGACCTTGTGCGCCGCATAGATGCCACGACGGGCATTATTACTACCGTTGCAGGCACAGGTGCGATCGCGGAGTCTGGCGACGGCGGGGCGGCAACGGCAGCGGGCGTGGACACACCTGAGGCGGTTGCGGTCGACGAGCAGGACAACATTTACATTCTGGACTCGAATGCGAGCGTAGTAACGGGCGGAGCAACGGTACGCTTTGTGAATCACGCTACGGGTAAAATCAGCACGATCGCCGGCAATAGCACAGAGTGCGGCGCTGGCGGTGCTGCCTGCGGCGACGGTGGGCCGGCCACTTCTGCTGCCGTCGGTGTTTCGGCAGCCTTTTATGTCGATCCCACCACGGGCCACTTTTGGATTGCAGATCGCGATGCGAACCGCATTCGGTTTGTGAACTTCAACTTCACGGCACCTGCGACGGCGGGTACGATCACGACGGTCGCCGGAAACGGTACTGCGGGTTTTGCCGGGGACGGCGGGCCGGCTACGGCTGCAGAGTTCAGTGCCCCACATGGAATCTGGGTGGATCCAGCCGGAGATATCTACATCTCAGATCGCGGGAACAACCGTGTACGGTTCGTTTCTGCGGCGACGGGCACGATCACGACATTAGCTGGTGGTGGGGCTACCTGCACGGCGGGTGGCAGTGGAACCTGCGGCGACGGCGGTCCAGCAAACGGACCGAATGCCAATCTTACGCCGAATGATGTGGTCCAGGACGTAGCCGGTAACCTGTTTATTGCCGATCAGCAGAACAACGCGATCCGCGAGATCATCATGAACCCGACCACTCTGACGTTCCCGACGGTGGCGGTGGGTACGACTTCGGGGCCGCTGACGGCAACACTTCTCAATATTGGTACAGCACCTCTGGTGTTTACGGATCCAGCAACTACCGGTGTGAGCAACGCGCAAGTGACGACGACCGGTCCGACGGCTGCGACCAGTAAGGCATACTCGCAGACGGCTGCGACAACCTGCGGACCTGTCTTCTCGACCACTGCACCAACGTCGCTCGCTGCCGGTTCGAGCTGCAATTACGTAGTGGCTTTCACGCCAGACACCACGACGGGCAACTACACAGGAACGCTTGTAGAGACGGACAACTCTGCCGTTTCGACGACGCAGGTTGTCAGCCTGGTGGGTGCGGCAACAGCGGGCACGGTGACGATCGGCGTGACGTCGAGCGTAAACCCCTCGACTTATGGACAGAACGTAACGTTTACGGCGACGGTGGCCGGTGGCGGCATCGCGCCGACCGGGATTGTAACGTTTACGTATACGCCTACCGGCTCGACTACTCCCGTGACGATCGGAACTGGTACGCTTTCGACAACTGGCGGGGTAACGACGGCGACCGTGAGCACGACGGCGTTGCCGGTGGGTGTGGACGGCATCGTAGCGACGTATAGCGGTGATACCAACTACACCGCGGGCACGGCCTCGACGCCTCTGCCGCAAGTTGTGAACATCGCTTCGATTACGAATGACACGATCACCGCATCTCCTAATCCTTCGACTTCCGGGCAGGTGGTTACGCTGAAGTTCACGGTTCCTGACGGTGCTACGGCACCTGCCGGTACCACCTCGGTAACGTTCACAACTTTGATCAACGACACGACGACGACCCTGGGCACTGCCGCCGTAACGGGTGTCACTGCAGGCGGGAGCACTACGTATACAACGACGACTACGGCACTGCCGGTCGGCACGGATACGATCACCGGAACCTTTGTGGGTGATACGAACTATGCCTCTGGTTTTCTGATCACCACTGAGACTGTCAACCAAGTCGGGGGAACGGGCGATACGGTAGTGGTGGCGACGAACCCAACGGTCGTCGAAAGCCCTGACACAATCACATTCAGCATCCCGGTGGTTAGTGGTGCAGCGGTCCCGAGCGGCACGGTCGCCTTCACGAGCGCCAGCACAAGCCTTGGTTCGGCTACATGGCCTACAACTCCGGTTGCGACGGGTGGTTTCTACACCCTGCAGATCACCACGACAGCGCTTCCATTGACAGTGGCTCCTGCGACGAGCACGCCGGTACTTGCGACCTTCACCGCAGCAGGTACGTCGGCCTACGCTTCAGCGACGGCGACGACCACTGTTGTTGTGAACCAGATCTCCAATGGTGCCGACGCTGTGACTGCGGCAAGCGGCATAATTCCCGTAGGTACGTCTGACTCGTTGACGTTCAGCATTCCGGTCGTGACCGGAGCGCCGGTTCCGACCGGAACGGTGGTGTTCACGAGCGGCAGTACGGCCCTGGGGTCTGCGACGTGGCCTGCAACTCCGGCGACGGGCGCATGCCCTCTCGGAGTAGGTATCTGCTACCTGCTGTCGGATGCACCTTCGCCGACGAACATTCCGCTGACGGTGGCCCCGGCTGCGAGCACTCCGATTACGGCGACTTACACAGCGACGGCGTCGTCCGGCTATGCTTCTGCGATAGCCACCACGACGGTTGTTGTGAACACGGCGAGCGGCGCGGGTGACACAGTGACGGTTGCCAACAACCCGACGACGTACGGCACTGCCGATCCGATCACCTTCAGCATTCCGGTGAGCGCGGGTGCGCCGGTACCGGCGGGTACTGTGACATTTACGGCTACTGGCGGCGTAGCGCTGGGTTCGGCCACGTGGGCGGCACCGACGGCGACAGGTGGCTTCTACAACATCTCGATCTCACCAACCAATCTGCCGGTCGGCACCGACACAGTGACCGCGACGTTTGCTCCGAGTCCAGGTTCCGGTTATGGAGCCGCAGCCCCGACGACTCTGGTCACGGTCAATCCTGCCGGGCTTACCAACGACAGTATCTCCGCCGCGCCGAACCCACAGACGTTTGGCTCGCAGGTGACGCTGAGCTTCAGCGTGCCGAATGTCAATGGCACCGCTCCTGCGCCCGCCTCCACGGTCACGTTTACAGCGGTGATCTCCGGGCTGCCAGCCATCCTCGGCACCGGTGCGATCACGGGCGTGACATCGGGTGGCGTAACGACGTATACAACCACAACGACTATTCTTCCCGTCGGCCCGAACACGATTACAGGCACGTTTACCGGTGACGGCAACTATACCGGTGGTGCGCTGGTGACGGTTGAGACTATCACTGCAGCAACTAGCGGTGCGTCGTTAGCTGCTAACCCGAATCCGGCCACGTTCGGTGCACCCGTGACCCTTACAGAGAGGATTGCGCCCATTGGTGGAACCTGCCCGGCTGGACCGGCGACGTTCCTGAATGGAGGCGTTTCGATCGGTACTGGAACGATAAGCCTGGTCGGCGGCTCATGCGTGGCAACGCTGACAACATCAACCCTGCCGGTCGGCACAGACTCGATTACAGCAACGGTTACTGCGAGCGGCGGCTTCCAGGCGATCTCTTCCGGTCCCGTAAGCGTGACGATCAACAAGGTGCCAGCCACGGGCGACACCCTGACGACCAACCCGAATCCGAGCACGTTCGGTCAGCCGGTGGCGATCACCGAGACGTTGCCGACAGTTGGGGGTGTGGCGCCGACGGGCTCCGTGACCTTCTTCGACAACGGAACGTCGATCGGCACGGGAAGTGTCATCAATGGCGTAGCGACGATTACGACCTCGACGCTGCCAGAAGGAACCGATCCGATTACGGCGACCTATACGGGTGATGGCAACTACGCAACGGTCACAAGCGGACCCGTGAACCAGGTGGTCAGCTCGGCAACAGGATCGGCGACGCTCGCGGTCGGCCCGAATCCGGCAACGTTCGGAACTCCGATCACGCTGACAGAGACGATCACCCCAATCAATGGCACATGCCCGACCGGCCCGACGACGTTCTCTAACAATGGAACTGCGATTGGCACCGGAACGGTCTCGCTGACCAACGGGTCATGCGTGGCGACTTTGACCACCTCAACTCTGCCGGTTGGAACCGACTCGATTACTGCGTCAGTTCCGGCGAGCGGCGGATTTGTGGCTACCACGTCTGGACCTGTGGCCCTGGTGATCAGCCCGGCGAACGCTGCGGATGTGCTGACCTCAAGCCCGAATCCTTCGGTGTTTGGCACCCCCGTCGCGATCACGGATACGATCCCGATTGCGGTGACGGGCGTGCCCCCCACGGGCAAGGTCAACTTCTACGACTTCGGCACGTTGATCGGAACGGGAACTGTGAACTCATCGGGTATCGCGACGATCACCACATCGACGCTGCCGGTCGGTACTGACTCTCTGACGGCAACCTACCTGGGCGACACAAACTATGCCCAGGTAACAACGGCACCCGTCAATCAGGTTGTGACGGCGGTTTCCACGACAGCAACGCTCGCTGTTGGTCCGAATCCGACCAACTTCGGCGCGACTGTGACCATGACCGAAACCATTCCGGTCACCAGTGGCACTCCGGCGACCGGCACGGTGACGTTCTTCTCGAATGGCACGCAGATCGGTACGGGGACGCTGGTCAACGGAGTCGCAACGATTACGTCTTCCACGCTGCCTGTAGGAACAAACCAGATCACAGCTACATATAACGGCGACGCGAACTACAGTTCTGTGAAGTCTGGCCCGGTCGCCGAGGTCGTCAATACGGCGAATGGTGCCGACACGCTGAGAGCAAGCCCCGACCCGGCTGTCTTCGGGACAACGGTGACCATCACCGACACCATTCCAACGGTGGGTGGCGTGGCTCCGACGGGCACTGTCACCTTCTATGACAACGGAACTCCAATCGGCTCGGGTACTGTGAATGCCAGTGGTGTGGCTACTCTAACCACGACATCGTTACCGATAGGTTCTGATCCAATCACTGCCACCTATGGCGGTGACCCGAACTATGCTCCAGTGACGGCCGGGCCGGTGAACGAGGTCGTCACAGTGGGCAATACCACACCGGTGCTTGGCGCGACGCCAAACCCGACGACGTACGGCACGACTGTCTTCCTGACTGAATCGATTCCTGGTGTCAACGGTATTGCCCCGACGGGAACGGTGACCTTCTCCGACAATGGAACGGCTATCGGCACAGCCAATGTGGTCAATGGAGTTGCAACATTGACCACCTCGACGTTGCCGATCGGCACCGACCCAATCACAGCGACATATTCGGGCGATGGCACCTATGGTAAGGTCAGCTCTGGCCCACTGAATGTGGTGATCAATAAAGCAGCGCCGACGGACACGTTGACCGCTAATCCGACCCCGAGCGTCTTCGGCTCGCCGGTGACACTGACGTTTACGGTACCTTCGGTGAACGGTGTGGCGCCGACAGGGACAGTTTCGTTCTACAACGGAACGACGCTGCTTGGAACAGCCACGGTGAATGCGCAGGGTGTGGCTACGTTGACAACCTCGCAGCTGCCCTTTGGCACGGATACGGTTACAGCGACCTATCCTGGCGACAACAACTACGCTCCGGCGAACCCGAGCACGACGATCGCGGTGAGCCCGGTTGCACCAACCAGCGTGTTGACTGGACCGGCGACGCTGCCAGCCTGCGGTTCGTCGGTGATGCTGACGGACACCATCACTGGTGTGAATGGTGTGGTGCTGGGCGGTACAGTGCAGTTCTTTGATAATGGTGTGGCTATCGGCAGTCCGATCCCAGTGCCGGCCAGTGGCGTGGTGACCCTAACCACGACGGCGCTGCCTTGCGCGGCGGACGTGATCACTGCGGTGTACACACCGCCAGCCAACTCACCTTACCTCCCGTCGGCTGGCGGTCCGGTGACCATCAATCTGCAGGGTCCTGACTTCTCGATTGCAGCGACTCCGGCGAACCAGACGATCAACCCAGGTGATGCGACGACTTACGCGGTCTCTCTCTCCGGCGTAAGCAGCCCGTTCACGTCGCCTGTATCGTTGACGGCAACCTGCAACTGCCAAGGCGTGACGATCACCCTGGCGAATTCGACGATTACTCCGGGTGCGGGCCCGACCACGACAACAATGACGGTGACCACTGCGCCAAACTTTGCTTCTGTGAAGAAGCCATCGAGCGGCGCCAACGGAATCTTCTATGGGTTGTTGTTGCTGCCGTTGCTGGGCGTTGGACGGATACGCCGCAAGCTGCGGACAGTACCTAAGGGTATCTCGTCCTGCCTGGCGGCTCTCCTTCTGCTCGGCGGACTAGGAGCGATGACGGGATGCGGAGGTGGCTACTATGGGCCAACACCAAAGACCTGCACTATTACCGTAACTGGTACCAGTGGATCGCTTAACCACTCCACAACCGTAACGTTGACGGTACGATAGGTGAAAGGAACAAATATCATGTCTCTGGGTAAAAACCTACTTATCGTTCTCGGGCTCGGTGCGGGACTCATGGGGTTGGGTGCAAGGAGTGCGGAAGCACAAGCCGGCCTAACCGCTACAGGGCTGCGGGTGGATGTAGCGGGAGGGTTCACAGTCATCCACGCGAATGAGGGACCGGCCGTTTGCGGATGCTTCTTTATGAACGGAGGCAGCGGCGAGCTTTCGGTCACGAACGGCCGCAATATCTCGTTCGTGACGAACGTTGGTTACACGTCGGCCACCAACATTAACAATGAGGACCGGAACCTGGCGTTATTGACCGTGTTGGAGGGGGCACGTTACTCGCTCGACCACGGCGGGCGGTTTGTTCCGTTCGGGCAGGCATTGGTTGGTTTTGCTCATACGAGTTCCAATTATGTGATCGACTCCAGCACGGCGCGGCTTGCGTTGGCGACGGGGGGCGGCTTGGATATTCGTGTGAACAGCCGGTTTTCGCTGCGTCCGGCCCAGGCGGAGTATCTGTTCACCACTGTTCCAAATGGCCAGAACAATTTCCAGAACCAGCTTCGTCTCACGGCTGGGATTGTCTTCCACGTCAATAAACTGAACCGCTAGACTTCACAACAGAAGCATTTCGGATCGAGCCGGCACACCAACAGGGTGCGCCGGCTTTTTCGGGCGTGTGACGCTCACGCAGCCTTCTAGTGGCGGCGGGAATCGAACGCGTTACCATAAAGACTTGCGATGCGTGAGTCCGGTGCCGGCTCTCCAGGGCACGAAGTGCAGCATGTGATGCTGCGGTGTCCCCCGCGAGACGGCAGCGCAAGACTTGCGATCGAGGAGAAGGCATGCCCGATCGTCCCGATTTTCAACCCTCGACATTGGCGATCCACACCAATCGAGCGTACGAGTATCAGTCGAACTCCATTCTGTTTCCTATCCACCAGACGGCCACATACATCCATGAGTCAGTAGGAGTGACGAAGGGGTACGGTTATTCTCGCGGAGCCAATCCAACGGTAAATGCCTTGGAGCAGGCAATCTCCGCATTGGAGGGGACGCCGACCGCACTATGTTTCCGGTCCGGCATGGGCGCGATCAGTACGCTTTGTCTCGGATTGCTGAAGACGGGTGATCATGTACTGCTGTCGGAGGTGATCTACGGCGGCACGGTGCGGTTGTTTCAGCAGGTGCTGGGAAACTTCGGTATAGAGTATAGCTTTGTGGATACTGCAAAGCCTGAAGCTGTGAAGCAGGCACTGCGCCCGAATACGCGACTGATCTTCGTGGAGACCCCGGCTAACCCAACGCTGAGGTTGACCGATGTAAGGGCCATCGCGGAGATTGCTCATGCGAGAGAGAACACGTTGCTGGCCGTAGACAACACATTTCTCACGCCGCTGTTGCAGGATGTGCTTGGGCTGGGGGCGGACATTTCGATGCTCTCGACAACGAAGTACATCGACGGCCACAACGCCACGATTGGCGGGTCGCTGGCTACGCATAGCCAGGAGATCACCGAACGGCTGCGGCTGGTACGCAAGACGCTGGGTACGATCGCTTCTCCGATGGACTCGTGGCTCACGCTGCAGGGTGTGAAGACTCTGCCGGCACGACTTGCGTTGCACTGCCAGCATGCACAACTGGTAGCGACGTGGCTGGAGGCACATCCCCGCGTGGAGCGAGTGTACTATCCGGGGCTCGACTCGTTTCCGCAGAAGGAGCTTGCTACGCGCCAGCAGAAGGGATATGGCGGTATGCTGGCGTTCGAGTTGAATGCCACCACCGCTGAGTCGTTGCAGTTCATCAATACGTTGAAGCTGTGCACCTGCGCGGAGAGCCTGGGCAGCGTGGAGACGCTAATTACTAATCCTGCGACGGCCTCACACTGTGACATTCCTCTGGAGACACGTGAGCGGCTTGGTGTGAGTGACAGGCTGATTCGTTTGTCGGTGGGTCTTGAGGCTCCGAAGGACCTTATCAACGACTTCGAGCAGGCATTCCTTACGGTCTTTGGGGAGGCCCAATGAAGTTGGCGACCAGGCTGGTGCACTTCGAAGCAGCGCCTAAGGACCCCTATCGACCAAAAGCCACTCCGATCTATCAGACGGCAACGTTTGAGCAGGAGAACGCCGACAGCCTGGGCGAGTACGACTATTCACGCAGTGGCAATCCAACGCGCAAGGTGCTGGAAGACCAGATGGCAGCGCTCGAAGGTGGTGAGCGTGGCTTCTGTTACGCCAGCGGAATGGCGGCCATCACATCCGTCATGCGGCTTCTCCGCGCAGGCGACGAGATCGTCTCCGACTACGATCTTTATGGCGGGACCAGCCGGTTATTTGCGAAGGTGCTACCGCGGGCGGGCGTGGTCATCCGATATGTGGACGCATCGGATCCAGCTGCAGTCGCTGCGGCGATCACAACGAAAACCAGGATGATCTATGTCGAATCG
Source organism: Acidobacteriaceae bacterium (assembly GCA_903970395.1). Classification (GTDB taxonomy): domain Bacteria; phylum Acidobacteriota; class Terriglobia; order Terriglobales; family Acidobacteriaceae; genus Granulicella. The sequence goes on along the minus strand of CAJCIM010000083.1, from coordinate 3,893 downwards.
CCGACAAACCCGTTTCTGCGAGTGATTGACCTTGTAGCGATCGCTGAGGTCGCGAAGAAGAACGACTTGTTGTTTGCGATCGACAATAGCGTTATGTCCCCGTACCTGCAGAACCCCCTGCAGCTGGGTGCCGACGTTGTGATCCATTCGGCAACGAAGTTTTTGTGCGGACATAGCGACGTTACGGCTGGCGTTGTGGTCGTGAAGGACAAGGCACTCGCGGAACAGTTGTACTTCCTGCAGAACGCTGAGGGCACAGCGCTAGGTCCTTTTGATAGCTATCTCTTGCTGCGGGGGTTGAAGACGTTGAAGGTTCGGATGGATGCACAGCAGCGCAGCTGCGAAGCTATCGCCGAATTTCTCACTACGCATTCGAAGGTTCGTGAGGTGTACTATCCGGGGCTTGCCTCGCATAAGGATTACGCGATCCATATGCGACAGGCACGCGGTGGAGGCTCGTTGCTGAGCTTTACTGCCGGTTCGGCGGAGAGTGCCAAAGCCATTGCCGAGCGTTCAGAGTTATTCAGTATCTCGCTGAGCTTTGGAAGCGTGCAGTCTTCGATCAGCATTCCTTTGAAGATGTCACATTCTAGTGTGCCGGTAGAGATGACGAGCGTTCGGAAGCCGCCGGCCGATATGCTGCGTCTATCCATAGGGATTGAAGATACAGAGGACCTGATCGCTGATCTGTCGGCGAGCCTCGACTCGATCTAGGGCGGCAGGAGAGCTACTGGCAGGACTTTCAAGCGAGCCAGCGTGTTAACGGTGCAGGGATTAGCGCAAGATATGTTTCAGGAGAATCGATTGATGAGTAAGCGTGTTTGGTCGTTAGCGGTACTTTGTGGCTTGGTTTTGCCGACGGTTATGGTGCAGGCTGCGAAGGCTTCGGCGCCGGAAGAGGGGGTGACGCGCGCGACGCTGCCCAATGGTTTGCGTGTGGTCATCATTCACAACGCGCTGGCACCTGTTGTAACTGTGGAAGCGAATATGCTGGTGGGCGGCGATGAAACTCCGGATGGTTTTCCGGGCATGGCGCATGCGCAGGAGCATATGGCGTTTCGCGGATGCAAAGGCATGACCGCCGACCAGACGGCGGCTATCTACGCACAACTTGGCGGCCAGAACAACGCGGACACGCAGCAGAACATCACGCAGTATTATGCGACGGTGCCTGCGACAGATCTCGATGTGGCGCTTGAGGCGCAGGCGACGTGCCTCCATGGTGTCGACAACTCGCAGGCGGAGTGGGAGAAGGAGCGAGGCGCTATTGAGCAGGAGGTCCAGCGCGATCTTTCGAACCCAACGTACAAGTTTCTCAATCGGCTGAACGGGGCGATGTTCGCGGGAACACCTTATGCGCATGATCCGCTGGGCACTCGTGCTTCGTTCGATCAGACGACGGGTGCGATGCTGAAGGAATTCTACGACAAGTGGTACACACCGGCCAACACGATCCTGGTAGTTGTTGGGGATGTGGATGCGGCAACCACGCTGGAGAAGATCAAGAAGTTGTATGGCGATATTCCGAACCATCCGCTGCCAGCACGCGCAAAGATTGAGTTGCAGCCGGTAAAGCCGGAGACGTTCACGCTGGATAGCAATCTGCCTTACGTGCTCGGATTCATCGCCTACCGCCTTCCTGGGACTGATTCTCCAGATTATGCGGCGAGCCAGATTCTGGCAGATGTTTTGAGCAGCCAGCGCGGTGATCTGTATGCAATGGTTCCGGCAGGGAAGGCGCTAGCCGCTGAGTTTGGCATGGCGGAGAGCTATCCCAAGGCGAGCGTTGGATTTGGATTGGTGGCTCTGCCTGCAGGTGCGCCCGCCGACGGACCAATCAACGAGATGCGCGGCATCCTTGCGAAGTACGCGCAGAACGGATTGCCAGCGGACTTGATCGAAGCCGCGAAGCGCAGCGAGCTGGCGCAGGCAGAGTTTGAACGCAACTCGATTCCAGGGCTCGCGAGTGCGTGGTCCACAGCGCTCGCTGCAGAGGGCCGCACATCGCCCGAGGAGGACATCGAAGCTATACGCAAGGTAACGGTTGCGGATGTGAACCGTGTGGCCAAACAATACTTGCTGAATGCAAACACGATCACGGCAACACTGAAGCCTGTGCCAACTGGACAGCCGGTCGCGGCGAAGGGATTTGGCGGTGGCGAGCAGGTTACGTCGGCTCCCACGAAGCCGGTGGAGCTGCCGGCGTGGGCGAAGACGAAGCTGGATGAGCTCAAGGTGCCGACGAGTGTGCCCAAGGCCACCGACACGATGCTTGCGAATGGCATTCGCCTGATTGTTCGCACGGACCGCACCAGCCCAACGATTACGCTGATTGGCGCTGTTCAGCATGAAGGCGATCTGCAAACGCCTGCTAGCAAGGAGGGTGTTGGCGAACTGCTGGATGGGTTGTACTCCTATGGCACGACCAACCTCGACCGGCTCGCATATCAGAAAGCACTGGATGATATCGCTGCGAACGAGAGTGCGGGGTATCGCTTTTCGCTGAGTGTACTCAAGGACAACTTCTCGCGCGGCGTGCAGTTGCTCGCGGACAACGAACTTCATCCTGCGCTGCCAGAACAGGCATTTGAGATCACAAAGCAGCAGGCAGTACAGTTCACCGCAGGCAATATGAAGAGCCCAGGCTATCGTACTTCGCGAGCGCTGGAGCTGGGTCTGCTGCCAACAGGCGATCCTACTCTGCGAGAGGCGACGCCGGAGACTCTGAGCAAAGTCACACTCGACGATGTGAAGCAGTATTATGCGGCGACGATGCGGCCTGATCTTACGACGATCGTCGTCATTGGCGATGTCACGCCCGATGAGGCGAAGGGCGTTATCGAGAAGTGGTTTGGTGGGTGGAAGACAGAAGGGGCGAAGCCGAATACGACGCTTCCGGCGGTGCCGGTAAACAAGGCGTCGGCCGCAAACGTGGACGATGCAGAACAGGTGCAGGACTCTGTTGTGCTCGCGGAGGAGTTGAAGATCAACCGCTTCGATCCGGACTATTATCCGCTGCAGCTGGGAACGCATGTGCTCGGTGGCGGCTTCTATGCAACGCGGCTGTATCACGATCTGCGCCAGGTTGCCGGGTACGTTTACACCGTTGACGTGAGTCTGTCGGCGTCGAAGACGCGCGCGACCTACTCCGTGGATTACGGCTGCGATCCAGACAAGGTGTCGAAGGCGCGGGCGCTGGTGGAGCGCGATCTGAATCAGATGCGGACAGAGAGTGTTTCGGAGGCAGAGCTGCACCAGGCGAAGGCGCTGCTACTGCGCCAAATTCCGCTGGGTGAGTCGAGTGAAGAGGCGGTTGCCGGTGGTATGCTGGCACGCGCCGAGGTTGGACTGCCGCTTGATGAGCCTCTGCGGGCTGCGCAAAAGTACGTTGGGCTGACTGCGGACGAGGTGAAGGCCGCGTTCGCTCGACAGATCAGCACCGACAATCTGGTACAGGTAGTGCGCGGGCCGGCGCCACAGTAAGCAGGTTGAGCGGAGCGAATTGACCTGTGGCCTATGCTCCGTGGGGCACGGCGTGCGACTGACTGACGTCCGCGCCGTCGCTCTTTTTAAGGCCTGCGAAGACGATGGTCGAGAGAACCGTCAGCGAGCCGAGGGCCAGGAACGCCTTGTGAATTCCGGAGATGACCGGAGCTCCAAACGCGTTGCCGTGCGGTAGAAAGAACGCCGTGGTGAGTCCAGCCGCGGCGACGCCGAAGCTGATGGACATCTGTTGCATGGTGCTGGCGATCGAGCTGGCGGCGCTCGCCTGTGATTCCGTGGTATCGGCGTATACCAACGTGTTCATGCTGGTGTACTGCAGTGATGTGAACCCGCCGTAGAGGAAGGCGAGCGCCACGATGAACCATATTGGCGTATGGAGACCGATGGTT